>CAYVUX010000355.1:0-4549 GCA_964455075.1 uncultured Desulfobacteraceae bacterium
GACCCAAATCTGAGCGTCAATTCTGTGAATTTATTTTTGAGTGAGCCCTTAGGAGAGAGATCCGGAATCAGAAAAAGGGGTCTTTTTCGGGAAGGGTCGGCCTGGGGGCAAATTTAATAGGATGGCAAAAATCCATGGACGTCCGGACTTGATAAGCCTGCCCCGGACTTTATGCAGGGGCCTCCAGAATATTTGGACCTACTGGATTCCGGCCTTCCAGCCTGGGTCGTAATGCGGAAAAAACCGTCATTCCGGACGAACGATGCGAAGCGAGTGAGATCCGGAATCCAGAAAAAACATCGTACCGCGAACATCTGGATCTGGCTGCCCCGCTTCGCGGGGCTTAACCGGGATGAAACCGGCTAGCTCTTGCTAAAGCTGTCCGGCGAACCTCCTTCACCCTCTATGCTGCACTTGGTGAAATCGATTTCCTGATGGCACTGGGTGCAGGTGTGTTTCCTCTCGAACTCATCAGAAAAAATCTCTTTTTCCTTTCCGCAGTTGGGGCATTTGCATATGAAGGATTTCAGGTGCTTGAAATCGTCGAATCCGGGGCAATGCGTCGGTGTGGTCGGTGCTGTCATCGTATACCTCCTACAAAATTTGATGGATGAATTTGCTTCCACGCGGTCTTTCCCGGGATTTCTTCCCGGCCGCACGGATTTCCGCATATCACTCCCAGCGTGTATTGTACAAGACGCAAGGATTTTCGCAATCAGGACGTGTTAAATCCAAGGGCAGATCGCGGGCTTGGATGCGTCCAAACCTGCAACTCCCAGCCGATGCGGATCTACGTCCCGGGCTGCACGATATCGCACTGCCCGCAGCCGCATACCGGGCATTCAAACTTCTGTTTCATGTCGCTCTTTTTCCCTTCCGGAACAATTCGGTCCACGTAGGCCTTGAATGCACGGCCGCACTCCGGGCACAGGGCGTCTCTTTCCTCTTGTTCAGGGTTCTCTTGGTTCGTCATTGCGAGGGTTCCTCCCTTGTTTGTTTCCGTCCGAAAAAGCTCCTTGCTTCTACATAATCGCAGCTCAAAGGATGGAGCCTTTCTCAGCCTCGTATCATGGCCAATTCTGATCCATCCATCGTCATTCCGGCAAAACAGGCTGTGCCGCATCTCTTCATCCGGCCAAGCTTCGCAAAACGGAACGCGAGCCGGGATCCAGAAATTCACGGCATGATGTCTTTTTCTGGATTCCGGATCTCACTCGCTTCGCGTCGTTCGTCCGGAATGACGTTTTTTTCGAACTGCAGAACCGCCTGAAATCCGAGGTGATATACAAAAAAGTATTGCACATTCCGAAACATCTCTCAAGAGGCTCGTTTCGCCGCAGCTAAAAAAGTCCTTCCGGAATTCGGGCACCTCTTGCTCCTAAAAGGACTCGAAAGCGCTTCTGTAGGAGCGGCGTAAGCCGCGAACCGAGAAATGCCACCAGGGCCACTGAGGTCTTCCCAGGGAAGTCTCCTCTCCAAGCAGGCAATCTGGTCCTTCACAACCGAAAGCCGCCTCAGTTCCCCGCCCGGAGCTTGTTCGCGGGCAAGCCCGCTCCTACAGGATGGTCCAAGCGTTTTCTCTCCAGAAAGATATCACCCGAAAATCAGAATGCCACGACTCTTCATTCCCCTTCAAAGACATAAGGATGCGAAAACCCGGGCAAACCATTTCTATTTGGCAACCATTAGGTATCCATTTTCTGGAAAAACCTGAAAAATTTCCACATTCAGGATCCCCGGTCCATCCGGATTACGTGGGTGGAGCAAGAGATGCAGGGATCGTACGCCCGGACCATGACCTCGAGTGCGCTTTCAATGGCGGCCTCGTCCCGCTCCAGGATGCCCGGAGTATAGGCCCGCATGTCGGCCTCCAGGTTTCCCAGATTCTGGGCGGTGGGAATCACCAGGTTCGCCTCCAGGCACTTACCCTCCTCGTCAAAGGAATACTCGTGGAAGAGGGTTCCCCGGGGTGCTTCCACGACTCCCACTCCCCTGCCGGAACGAGGGACGACCGGGACTTGCTCGTCCTCGACCCGGATGCCGGTGTCAAGAAGCCGCTCCAGGATCCCAACGCTTTCTTCCAGAGAGTGGGCGCATTCCACCACCTGCGCGGCAATGTTCATGAACGGGTTGCGGCAGGGGACTTCGATTCCCAAGTCGTCAACCACCTCCCTGGCGAGAGGACCCAGCAGGTCGGAATTGTTGTTTAAACGGGAAAGCGCCCCCACCATGTACTCAGGCCGATTCCACCGGGCGTATTTCGCGGTGGAGTAGGGCTGAACGTATTCGTGAACAGCCTCCCTGTACTTCTCGGGGGCCAGGGCCCCGCCTTCGCTCGAAAAGAGCTCTCCTTCGTAGAACGGATATACGCCGGAGTGTCGCAGCGATACGTACTCCGTTTCCCTTTCAAACTCCGGTATGGAGAAGGAGCGGAAAAGCGCCGCGGTCTCCCGGATATCCTCCACACCCGACAGCAGCCGCTCCTTCATGTTCTTCAAGGACTCTTCACTGTGGACAAACGAAAACCCTCCTGCATTCATGGCGACCGGGTGCGTGTGCCGGCCGACCACTTCTTTGCAAAGATCGTATGCCAGGCGTTTCAATCGCATGCCGCGCAGAACCGTCTCCCGGCGACTCTCCGCCAGGTGGAGGATGCTTGGGACGCCGAGGAAATCCGGGGCCGCAAGGAAGTAGAGGTGGAGGATGTGGCTGCTCAGGACCTCACCGTAAAAGGCCAGCCGGCGCAAAAGCAAAGATTGATCGGAGATCCGGACGCCGAATGCAGCTTCTACGGCCTTCAAGGCGGCGGCCCTGTGGCTGACCGCGCAGATGCCGCAGACGCGGGAGGCCAGGTGCGGAACCTCTTCATAAGACCTTTCCCGCAGAAATGCCTCGAAAAAGCGCGGAGCCTCCACCACGGAAAACCGGACCTCCTTCACTTCACCTCCCTGAATCACGGCGGTGATGTCTCCGTGGCCTTCCACGCGGGTAAGATGATGGACATGGATGTTTGCTTCATCCGCCATGGCCGACGTTCTCCTGCTCGAGTTGAAGATCGGGTCCATTATAAAGGGAAAACCAGGAACGGATCTTTTCCTGATCGGGGCGAAGACTTTGGGCTACGGCTTCCATGATGGCATGGCGTTGGTCCGCGGTAAGCACCCTCACGGCGGCCATCAGGTTGGGCTCGTCCACCAGTCCTCGGCACCCCTGGCAAGCATCTCCGTAGGTTGTACAGATGGCGCCGCAGCCGCATCGCGTAACCGGCCCCAAGCACATAATGCCCTTCTCCAGGACGCATAGGTTGTCGTTTCGCTTGCACTCCACACAGACGGGGTCGTTGGATGGTGAATGGGGCTGGCCGGTGAGGATCCGCTTGAAAACCATTTCGATCTCCGGAAAACTCGCGGGGCACCCGAGGATGCGATAGTCCACGGGAACCACCGAGGCCACGGGACGGGCGGGCAGGGGCTTGAAATGCGGGGGTTCTTCGCCATAGACCAACTCCAGCAGATCCTTTTCCTTCCAGGAATTCCTCAATGCATTGTGGCATCCGATACTCGCACAAGTCCCCAGAGACACCACAGTCGCAGCGGTCTCTCGAATGCGGCGAATGCGATTCTCATCCTCCCGGCCGGCGATGCTTCCCTCGCAAAAGGCGATGTCATAGTCATTCGAGCGCCCGCTCATGGCTTCCCGCCACTCGACCACCTCCACGTGCCGGAGAAGTTCCAGCAGGGTCTCTTCCAGCTGAAGCACCGTCAGTTGGCATCCTTCGCAGCACGCGAAATCAAAAAATGCGATCCGTGGTTTTTTTTTCTTCATCTCCGGCTCCGTCTTTGTAAAC
This sequence comes from uncultured Desulfobacteraceae bacterium, assembly GCA_964455075.1. Lineage (GTDB taxonomy): Bacteria > Desulfobacterota > DSM-4660 > Desulfatiglandales > Desulfatiglandaceae > CAYVUX01. The sequence goes on from CAYVUX010000355.1 coordinate 3,848, forward strand.
GATTCGCCCCTTTTGCAAGAAACCGAAAAGAATGCACGAAAGGCGCATTTCCCGGCGCAGCTCGGGTTTACTTCTCGGGGGCCCGCGCCTCCGCCGCCTCAGTAAACCCCGCGAGCTCCGAATACCGGAACACGGGACCGTCCTGGCAGACGTACACCCCGTTGAGCTGACAGTGCCCGCACTTACCGATTCCGCATTCGAAGCGCCGCTCCAGGGAAAAATAGATTCTTCTCCGGTTCACGCCCTTTTCCAGGAGCTCCATGGCCACGAATCGGAACATCACGGGAGGCCCGACCACAGCGGCTATGGTGGCCGGGGGATCCAGGTCGATTTCGCGTTTAATCGGCTTGGTCAGGACCCCGGTTCTGCCGGTCCAGGATTCATCGGCCTCGTCCACGGTGAGAAACATCTCCACTTCGGAATCCCGGGTCCACGACTCCACGTCGTCTCTAAACAGGATCATGGAGGGGTTCCTCGCTCCGTAAACCACGATGATGCGGCCGTAATCCTTCCGATTGTCCCGCAGGTATTCAATCAGGGACCGCAAGGGCGCCACCCCGAAACCGCCCGCCGCCGCAAGCACGTCGCGGCCCTTCATCCTTCGAAGGGGGAATCCATGGCCGAAAGGACCGCGAATTCCGACCCATTCGCCCTCTGAGGAACCGTACAGGGCATTGCTCACCCGCCCCACGGGCCGGACGC
>CAYVUX010000356.1:0-4545 GCA_964455075.1 uncultured Desulfobacteraceae bacterium
CGGTCCCGATCGATGCTACCACTGCAAGAAGGCCATGATCCGGGACTTGAAACGCATTGCCGGCCTGCGGGGAATCCCTCATGTGATCCATGGAGCAAACCGGGACGACTTGGGGGACTACCGCCCGGGAATACGCGCCGCACAAGAGGCCGGGGTGGGGGCCCCGCTTCTGGATGCGGGCCTCACCAAGGAAGACATCCGGTTTCTTTCAAAGGAGATGGGGCTTCCCTCCTGGAACGTGCCGCCGATGGCGTGTCTCGCCAGCAGGATCCCCTACGGTCGAACCATTGCGGTCAAGGACCTGGAAGCCGTTGACCAAGCAGAGGAATTGCTCTTGCGCCTCGGTTTTTCGCAGGTGCGGGTAAGGCACCACGGCTCGTTGGCAAGGATAGAAATCGCGCCGTCGGAATTCGAAAAGCTGGTGAGAGACGGGCTTCGAAACAGCGTGATCAAGGAGTTTCAGCGCATTGGATTCAACCATGTGACCATCGATCTTGAAGGATACGTTCAGGGAAAAATGAACCGGGACCTTGATCAACTCCCCCGAGGCCGTTCCTGAAGAGACATGGGCCTTCGGCGCAACATCTCCTTTCTATACCCCCTGTCCGGATTTATTTTCAACTCATGCGCTTCTCTTCGCACCCCCTTAGAACTCGTGCCTGATGGATCCCGCCAGGCGGAATGTCTTGATAATCACCCCGGATTGGGATAAAAAAGGTTCATCCGGTTTTCGCATACTTATATCTTGGAAAGGGTAAAATTAAAAAATCGCGGCATTCTGATTTTGGTTTGAAGATTCACTCCGTCATTCCGGCGAAAGGGTCTGCGTCGCAATTTGAAAAAGCGTCATTCCGGACGAACGACGCGAAGCAAAGAGAGATCCGGAATCCAGGAGAATGCCGTCATATCGTGAACCTATGGATCCCGGCTCGCGCCCCGTTTCACGGGGCTTGGCCGGGATGACGAACTGCGACACAGTCTTGTATCCAGGACAGGTACCGGAATCTATAAAATAGGGGCAACCTGCGGATAGTGCTGTATACATTCGGGCGTGCAATTGAAACCGTACCTTGTATACAGATGTAGGAGTTTCCATTTCATGACATACCCGATTGAACTGAAGGACGCCTATAAGGGCTTTACCCGGGATCAGGACAAATTTGTTTCCCCGGGACAGACCGTGGCCCTGTTTCGAGAAAAACTCAAGGCCATTGATCTTGACGTTTTGCAGGAGACTGTTCGGATCGACAACGGCCGGCTGGACATTCCCGTTTACTTCAGCATTTGCGGCCGGGACGCGCAGAGGATGATCGGCACCAAGAAACAGATGGGCAAGGGAGGGACCCCCTCCCAGGCCGAAGCAAGTGCCGTGATGGAGCTCGCCGAAAGGTTCAGTTTCTTCAGTTTCTGCAAGGATCCCGGAAACTTCTTTATTGACGAGTACCGCAACTTGGAAGACCGGGCCCTATCCTTTGAGCAGATCGCCAAGTCGGTGCACGAGGATCCCGCGGAAATGGAATGCGCCTATGAGGTCTTCGCCGGGATTCCTCTTCAGTGGACCCGCGCCTACAACCTCACAAAGGGAAAGGAAATTCTCGTCCCATTTAACTGGTTTTTCGCCATCAACCAGTTCAACGGTCCTTCGGCCGGGAACTGCACCGAAGAGGCCGTTCTCCAGGGCATCTGTGAAGTCGTGGAAAGACATGTTTCCTCCGTCATCAGCCGAAACCGTCTGAAGACCCCGTCCATTGATTGTGCTCCGGCTACAGACCCGATCGTCCGCGAACTCCTGGAAAAATACCGCGAAGCGGGAGTGGAGCTCTACGTTTCCGATTTCACTTTGGATACAGGGATTCCCAGTGTGGGCGTCCTGGCCTACGATCCCGCAACATGGCCGGAAAAGAGCGAGATCGTCTGGACAGCGGGAACCACCCCCCACCCGGAAAAAGCCCTCAGCCGGGCCCTCACGGAGGTCGCGCAGCTCGCCGGGGATTTCAACACATCGTCCAACTATGTCGCCAGCGGACTTCCGAAATTCCGGGATCTTTCCGAAGCCGGGTTTGTCATAGGGGCCGAGGAGACGGTTGCCATTTCGAGCCTCCCGGACCTGTCCCATGACAACATGCGCGTAGAAGCGGAAAACTGCATCTCCGCCCTTTCGAAAATCGGCATGGATGTCATCCTTGTGGATGTAAGGCACCCCGCACTGGATATCCCGGCCTTTTACACCATTGTCCCGGGCGCTCATTTTCGCGAGAGGGCTGCGGGGACCAGTGTGGGCATGTTTTCCGCCAAGCTCATCGCGGAAAGCAAAGACCCGAGATGGGCCATTGAGGAACTCCTCCGCATGGACAAGATCTTGCCCGGCAAGTACTATACCAAATTCTTTCTGGGACAGTGTCACCTTGCCATCCATGAGCCATCCAAGGCCTTGGACTTATTGCAAGAAGCCTTGCTTCTCGCCCCCCATGAGCAGGACATTCCCACCATTTATTCCTACACGGCAGTGGCACTGCGAGACATGGAACGCTACAGCGAGGCCCTGGATTCGCTGGGGAAGGCCGAAACCCATGACTCGGAAAGGACTGATGTTCACAACCTCAAAGGCTACTGTTATTTCAAATTGGGCGAACACGAAAAGGCCATCGCATGTTTCCGGAGGGTTCTTCAGCTGGATCCCGGATCCGCCATAGACTACGCGAATATCGCATCCAATTATCGGGACATGGGGGACTTGAAAGAGGCCGTTCGATATTATCGGTTCGCGCTGGAGTTGGATCCGTCCCTGGACTTCGCCAAAGACAACTTGGCAAAGTTGGAACAGGCAGCCGGGGCAGGATCGGCACACGGCCTAATTTCTTGACAAAGTGAGAACTCTTGTGGTTATTTTTCCTGGTCGGAATTTCGCCGTGAGAGAGATTGGAATGATCGACGCAGCCAGCGGAGAGACCTTTGAAAAATGTTTCCGCCTGAGAGGCTCAAGCAAGGCGAGAATGGGCGCATTTATTAAAGGCATCGCGCAATTGCCGGGGTTCCATTTTGAAAGACGGCGTTCGCGTTGAAGACGTTGATTGAGAGCTGAGGCTGAGGGAGGCCCCTTTAGATGGACAGAATCGGGATTGCGATTGCGGGTATAGGGAATTGTGCCAGCGCCTTGATCCAAGGGATCGAATATTACAGACACCGGAACGAAAAGGATTCCATCGGCTTTATGCACTGGAGCATCGGGGATTACAGACCCGGAGACATTGAAGTGGTGGCGGCCTTTGACATCGACCGAAGAAAAATCGGAAAGGATCTTTCCCAGGCCATCTTCGAGCTTCCCAACTGCACGACCCCCATTTACAAGGATATTCCCAAAAAGGGCGTCAAGGTTCAAATGGGACGGGTCCTGGACGGATTCGCAGAACACATGAAGAACTACGATAAAAGATGGACCTTTCTGCCGTCTGATGAAGAAGAGCCGAGTGAAGAGGAGGTGGTGAAGACCCTCAAGGACTCGGGAGCCGACATGCTCCTCAACTACGTGCCCGTAGGCTCTGAAAATGCCGCCAAATTTTACGCCGGCTGTGCACTCAAGGCCGGGATCGGGTTTATCAACAACATGCCGGTATTCATTGCCAGCGACCCCGATTGGGGTAGACGCTTCGAAGAAAAGAACATCCCCCTGATCGGGGATGACATCAAGTCCCAGCTCGGGGCCACCATCGTTCACCGCGTACTCGCGAACCTGTTCCGGAACAGGGGCGTCAAGCTTGAGCGCACTTACCAGTTGAACACCGGAGGGAACACCGACTTCCTCAATATGCTGGACCGATCCCGTTTGGCGTCCAAGAAGGAGTCCAAGACCGAATCGGTCCAGTCTCAGCTGGGAGACCAACGTCTCAATGATGAAAACATTCACATCGGACCCAGTGACTGGGTGGCATGGCAAAAGGACAACAAGGTCTGCTTCATCCGAATGGAAGGGAAGCTTTTCGGCGACATTCCCATGGACCTGGAGCTGAGGCTGTCTGTTGAAGACTCTCCCAATTCGGGAGGAGTGGTAATCGATGCGATCCGGTGCTGCAAACTCGCTTTGAAGAGGGGAAAAGGAGGCATCCTCTATTCGCCTTCCGCGTACTTCATGAAACACCCGCCAAAGCAATTCACGGATTCGGAAGCATACCGAATGATCGACGAGTTCATCGCGGGCAAACGTGAGCAATAGGCGTAAGCCGATGGAATCCACCGTGATCGTTCCGTAAGTCCGCCCGAGTTTTTCGGCCGGTTGTGGGGTTTCTCTTTCGAGCCTCCTGTAGGAAGCGGGCTTGCCCGCGAATCATCTCATCTCGTGGTCACCATCCACTATGCGCAGACAAATCCGATCGCCCAAAAAACCGTTGTCTCGACAGTAGGAAGGGACCTCTCGAGGAATCCCCCTGTCACGCCGGCCGGAGAATATTGTTCGCGGCTGACGCCGCTCCTACAGGAGGAATGCTTTCCACTCATCTGTAGGAGCGGGCTTGCCCGCGAACAAGCTCCGAACGGGTGACTGAGGCGACT
>CAYVUX010000357.1:0-4545 GCA_964455075.1 uncultured Desulfobacteraceae bacterium
TTCGTGTAGGCATTGGTCGTGTAGAGCTTCAAGGTTTCGTCCTCTGCGAGGTAGACGTTTTTCGCCCCGTGGGATATCAGCATGTCTGTGAGCCCTCGCACCTGGTGGCCCAGAAGCACGGCGGAGACATCCTGCCGGAGATCTCGGGCCAGCTCCCGGGCCTTCCCCAGGAGCTCCAGAGAGACGGGAACAAGGCGCCCGTTTCTCTGCTCCGCAAAGACCCAGACCCCCTTGCGGTCGCTGAAGTCCGGGATTTTCCTGGGCTCGACATCCGTCTGGATGGCCTCCTGCTTGCAAGCGGCAAGGCAGGCCCCGCATGACGTGCAGCGTTCCAGGATGACGGCTTTGCCGTCTTCTATTTCCACCGCTCCATACGGGCAGGCCTTCACGCACCGTTTGCATCCGTTACACAGTTCGGTTTCAATCCAGACGGTCATGGGGTCTTCCTTTCTATTTCGTTCCCATCCGGAAATGGCGTTATTCGGAGGGTTTTGTGTTCGGTGCGGCCCGAAACGCTAAATGAACCGGGCCTCCTTCAATTTCCCGATTAGTGTGCGGACGGCTTCCTGGGTATCGCCTTCGAGGATTTCCCCCTCCCGCTCAAACTTGGGGGCGAAGGTCTTGATGACGTGGGTCAGGGAGCCGGCAAGGCCCACGTCGCTGGTCTGGACCCCGATGTCCGCTGCATTCCACACCTTGATGGGAGCTTTGTCTTCGCATGCATCCAAGAGGCTTCGAATGACAGCGTGGCGCGGGGTGTTCAGTTCTCCAATCACGGTGAGCAGGGCCGGGAAAGATACCTGTATCCGCTCGTAACCGTTTTCCATTCTTCTTCGAACGATCATCTCCTCGCCGCTTACCCGTTCGATGTCGCAAACATAGGTCACCTGGGGCAGGCCCAGGAAGTCGGCTACCTGGGGCCCGATCTGTGCCGTGTCGCCGTCGATGGCTTGCCGGCCGCAGAGGACAAGGTCGTATTCCCCGATCGATTCGATGGCTTTGCCGAGCGTGGTCGAGGTGGCCCAGGTGTCGGCGCCGGCAAAGGCAGGGTCGGAAAGCAAGATGCCTTCATCCGCGCCCATGCCTATGGCTTCGGAAACCGCTTCCACGGCCTGGGGCGGCCCCATGGACAGAACGGTCACCTTGCCGCCGGCCTGTTCCTTGAGCGAAACAGCGGCCTCAATGGCGTGCCGGTCGTCCGGATTGATGATGCTCTCAATGCCCTCACGGATCAGGTTCCCCGTCTTGGGATCCAACTTCACATCCGTGGTGTCCGGCACCTGTTTCACCAAAACGATGATATTCATGGTCTTCACTCCGGGGTCTCGTGGGGAAAAGCGCGGTCAGGGCCTTCCGGCTATGCGCGGGTCTTGTTCGGTCGTCAAATCACGTTTGATCCTTGGAGTTCCTGCAGCTCTTCTTCGGAATATCCCAGGCTCCCGTATATGCCGCTGTTGTGCTGGCCGAACCGGGGCGGAAAAGAGAGCCTTCGGCCTTGCTCTTCGAGGAAAGAAGTCATCATCGGAGGCGGGGCCAGGGTAATGCGCGTTCCGGACACGGGATCTTCGGCCCACAGGAGCCGCCTTTCTACCAGCGGGTCTTCAAGGACCTCCGGGATGGTTTTGATCTTGCTGACGGGGATGGTGACGGCCCGAAAAAGCTCAATCAGCTCCTCGGAGGCAACGTTCCGGGTAATCGCGTTGATGGCCCGGTTCAGGGTTTCCACATCGGCGATCCGTCCCGCGTTCTTTTCATATTCCGGTTTGTCCAAACTTCTGAACATTTCCTGGGACACCATGGAGCGCCATTGGCGGTCATTGCCGACGGCAAGGTACACATAACCGTTTTTTGTCTTGTACACGGACACCGGGCAGAAAAACTCGTGGGTATTCCCCCTCCGGGTGATTTTTTTGCCGAAACCGGCCGTAAGCGTGATCGGAACGGTGAGCCAGGACACCGAGGATTCAAACATGGCCAGGTGGATGCAGCTTCCCTCCCCTGTGGCCCGCCGCTTGAAGAGCGCTTTCATCAGCAGCCCGTATCCGTGCTCGCTGGTGCCCATGTCCGGCAGTGGGATTCCCAACACTTGTGGGTCGCCTTGCGCTTCCCCGGTCAAGTCCATCAATCCGGACCTTGCCTGGAGGATGGGGTCGTAGGCGGCTTCGTTGCTGTCCGGGCCGAACCCGGTGACGCCGAGCCAGATAATATCCGGCTTGAGGGACCTGAGTGATTCGTAGTCGATGCCCAACTTGGCGTAGTTTTTCGGTAGCTGGTTGGTGGCGAAAATGTCTACATCGAGGTCGCGAATGAGGGTCTTGAAGATCTCGCCGCCTTTTGGCGCGGACAAGTCCAGGGTCAGACATTCTTTCCCGGCATTGATGCAGAGGAAATACGCATTCATGCGCTCTTCGTCGAGCACGTTGTCTCCGATATGTCTGTTGGGGTCCCCATATACAGGATGCTCCAGGCGTATAACCCGGATTCCGTCCTGGGCCAGGCGGTATGTAAGATAGGGCAGAACTGTGGCCTGCTCGAGTGAAAGAACCGTAAGGCCTTTGAACAGATCCATGTGGCCCTCCGTGGCGGGCGATGGGGGAAAAGCGTGGGGAGGAATGCCCCACGGGCCTTGCGAACGAACTTGGGTGGTGTATACTGTATACAGAATGCCCTGTCAAGGGTTTTTCGTGAGACCCCGGGCCCTGTTTTTCTGGTAAACGGTCACCGCCCGGTTGTGCTCCGAGAGGGTTTCGCTGAAGTGATGGGTTCCGTCATTCTTTGACACAAAATACAGGCAGTCCGTGTCCGCGGGATAAAGAACAGCCCGGATGGCCTCGATGCCGGGATTAGCGATGGGTCCTGGCGGAAGGCCTTTGATAACGTATGTGTTGTAAGGAGTCGGATCCTTGAGGTGGTCTCGGGTGAGGTTCCCGTCGAAGTCCTTGATCCCGTAGATCACCGTGGGGTCGCTGGCAAGGCGCATGCCCCGTTTCAAGCGATTCAAGAACACGCCGGCGATGAGGGGGCGCTCTTCGGCCCGGCCGGTTTCCTTTTCCACGAGAGAGGCGATCGTAACGATTTGTTCCAGTGTCATGCTGTTCTGCTCGATCGCCTCCCTCAACGGCGCGATCACCTCGAAAAAGCGGCGCACCAGGGTCTGGACGACGGAGCTCGCGACCAGTCCCCGGCTGAAATGGTAGGTGTCCGGATAGAGGAATCCTTCAAGGGACGGCGCGGAGAGGCCGTAGCGCTTCGGGGAATCGGGGTCAAAGACGACGGACTGAAAACTCCCGGCATCCAGGAGATGCTTTTCGGCCAGGAGCACGGCGATTTGATGTGCCGTGTATCCTTCGGGAATCGTCAAAGGATGGCAGATGACGTTTCCCTTCCTCAGGACGTTCATGATTTCAACAGGGGGCATCCGGGGACTCAAGAGGTATTCGCCCGCTTTGATATCGCGTCCGGATGCCGTGAGACGCCCCCATAGGAGAAAAAGTGGTTTCCCCCGAATAACATCCTTCGACGCGAGCCCCGACGCAACCTGTCTCAATGTGGCGCCTTCCGGGACCAGCACAACCCGGTCGCGCCCGGCCTCATTGGCCGGGCTCACGAGGTAGTATCCGAACCCCGCAACAACGGCCACTGTCATGAGAAAGACAAGGCCGATCGCAATGAAGATCCGTCTTCCTGTGGACATAGGTTTTTCCAGCTTTCTGTTGCGCCCTCCTGTGTTTGTAGCACGCTCTTCCGCGCACCACAAGCCCCCCCGGCCGAGTCCAGGGACGTTTACCCGGGCAGGCCCCTCCAACGGCAGCGCATAGCTCCGATCCGACCGGAATGGGTTGGTCTCTCGCCCGTGTTTTCCTGCGACCCTCCACCCCCGTGCATGTGTTGCCATCTCATGCAGTCGCTGCTTGCCTCCGCCCCTTCGGGACGCGGGATCTTTTTCTTTGTTCCAAGTCTCACGGGCTGGTATTTTCTGGTACTTACTCGTGGGGGACACTGGCCCCCTCCGCGTTCTCCCGACAAGTCGGGAGCCGCGGCTTCCCCCACGGGTAAGTTCCGAAAATACGGCGCCCTCCCGCCAGTCACACGAAAAAGCCCCCGCGTCCCTACGGGGCTGTCCGGAGCTTCGATCGGCCTTTCCCGATCTATCAGGCAGAAACCTTTGGCGGATTTTCGTATAACCCGGCTGTCGCGTCAGCCCTCTTCCACCGGCCGTTGCGGGATCGGATCGGGAAGGGTTTTGAGCGAAGCCGCCCCGCCTTCGACCCGTGTAGAGGTTGGAGCATCAGGCTTCAGAGACTCCCAGGGACAGCCCCGAAGAGCCCCGCGGCTCGTGGAAACGGCTTGTGATCATTTGTTGGGGACTGAATCGGTGCGGGTTTGGGGCGTTCCGGAAACCACGGGAGAAATGAAGGGCGGCTTTGTCGAAGGAGGCAACCCCCGCGGGGGTTGCCTCTAACAGCCAACTCATTTCTGAATCGGAAACTCCTAACCCATGTTTCCGCTCTGAAGCCATTTTTTAGCGTATTTTGACTGATTTTG
>CAYVUX010000358.1:0-4536 GCA_964455075.1 uncultured Desulfobacteraceae bacterium
TCTTCGAATTGGGCATAAGAAAGCCTGAGGTCCCCCGCCACAGCCCGGTAGGCCTGGAGCTGTGCCTTCCCCCCCACGCGGGACACGGACCGCCCCACATCGACGGCGGGAAGGACACCCTTCTGAAAAAGGTCGGGTGACAGGTAGATCTGCCCGTCCGTAATGGAAATGAGATTGGTGGGAATGTAGGCCGAAATGTTTTGAGCCTCCGTCTCCACGATGGGAAGGGCGGTGAGGGACCCTCCGCCCAGTTCGTCCCGCAGGTGGGTGGACCGCTCCAGGAGGCGGGAATGAATATAGAAAATGTCTCCGGGGAAGGCCTCCCTCCCGGGAGGACGGCGAAGCAACAGGGAGAGCTCGCGGTACGCTCTTGAATGGCGCGTCAGATCATCGAGCACAAGCAGGACGTCCCTTCCCTCCTCCATGAAATGCTCGCCCAAGCTCATGGCGGCGTAGGGGCTGACGTACTGGAGTCCCGGTGGATCGTCCTCGGTAGTCATGATGATGGCAGTGTAATCCATCGCGTCGCGCTTCCGCAATTCGGCGACCGTCTTTGCCACGGCCGAGGCCCGCTTCCCTATGGCGCAATACACGCAAAGAACCCCCCGGCCTTTCTGGTTGATGATGCTGTCCACCGCAATGGCCGTCTTCCCGGTCTGTCGGTCTCCGACGATAAGCTCTCTCTGTCCCCGGCCGATGGGAATCAAGGCGTCCACCGCCTTTATGCCGGTCTGGAGCGGGGTCGTCACCGGGAGCCTGTCCATAATGCCCGGAGCCGGCCTCTCCACCGCGGCCCGCCGGCGCGCTCTCACCGGGCCACGTTTGTCCAAAGGTCTCCCCAGGGGATCCACGATCCGGCCCAGCAGCGCCTCCCCGACAGGGACATCCTGAACCCTGCCCGTTCGTCGCACCTCGCTGCCGGCTTCCAGATCGTCGCTCTCGTCCAGCAGGACGATCCCCACTTCCGTCCAGTCCACGTTGAAGGCCAGGCCGAGACGGTCTCCAGGGAATTGGACCAGTTCCTCGGACCTTACCCCCTCCAGGCCTTTTACCCGGACCACCCCGGGCCCCACATAGGATACGGTGCCGACCTGCCGCGGCCTCAGCTGCGGCCTGTGCCGGCCAAGCGCGCGATGAAGGGTGTCAAAGGTCTCATGGAGGACCGATCCCAGTTCAGCCGGACCCTCGTGGTTCGCCGGGTTCTTCACGATTCCTGCTCTCCCGCATATGATGGGCCTTCCTGTTCAAGTTCTTGGCCGGACCGCGTTTCTCCTTCATTCTCCTCTTCTTCCTCAGCCCCCGGCCTGTCACCAGACCCCACCTCGAGGGCGTCTATGGCCTGCTCCTCAAGCTCCTCGAGATACTCGTCGAAGCTCCATGCCACTTTTCGCCCCGCCGCCCAAAGCACGATTCCCGGGGCCCTGTCCGGCACCGTCTCGTAACCGACTTCCAGGTCTTCGAAGAACTCATCCCTCAGGGCAACCGTCACCTTTCGCTTCAATGGGGCGGACATGGGAAAATGGGTTCGGACCGTGACGGAATTCCCTTCTTTCTCCATCGCCTCCGCCAATTCTTTGCGTTTCTCTTCTTCGAGTTGACCAACGCGTCCGAGAAACACCTCCACCAGCTGCTCTTCCAGGTCGGCGTCTCCCAGATCCTTGAATGCCCTTGCGGCGATGGCATAAACCTCCCGGGCGGCCATCTGCCGGAGGTCCCGCACAAAGGACTCTTTCTCTCTCCGGACCGATTCCCCCCACCTTTTCCTGAGTTCATCGGCCTCTTCCTTAGCCTGCCGGATCAGTTCCTCCCGTTTTTTGTCCGCCTCCGACCGGACTTCGGAGAAAACCTCGTTTCGCTTTTCTTCGATCTCCCGGTTTTTCCGGCGGTACTCCTCGAGCTCGGCCCGGGCCTCCTCTTTGTTCTTTTCGGCATTCTCCAACCGGTCCCGAACCCTCTTCTCCCGCTCTTCCATCGCACGAATCACGCGGTCGTACAGGAAGTACTTCAGAAGGCCCACAAGGATCAGAAAATTGACAATCTGGGCGATAACGGTGAACCAGTCGATGAGCACGGCCTTATCCTCCTGACTTCGATATCACGTAATCCCAGAACGGATTTGCAAAAAGCAGGATCATGGAAACCACGAAGGCATAGATTGCCGTGGATTCGATCATGGCCAGTCCAACAAAAAGGGTTCTAGTAATCGTATTCGTCTCGTCGGGCTGCTGGGCAATCGACGCCAGACCCTGCGCCACGGCCCGGCCTTCTCCAAGCGCCGGGCCGATGGCTCCCAAACCAATGCTTAGGCCCGCACTGATCACGGATCCAATGCCAATGAGGCTGATACTATCCATCTGCATTTTCTCCTTTCTTCTCTCGATTTTCCGCATGTTCCGGCTGTTTCTCCTGGGTTTTCTCCTGGGCCTGGGTTGCTGAGGAAATATAAACCATTGCAAGAACGGCAAAAATGTACGCCTGGATCAGCCCGGTCAACAGACCCAGGGCGTGCATCAGTATAGGGAAGAAAAGGGGGGCGAGCGCCAGGAGGATGGCGATGATTTTGGAGCCGCTCATAATGTTTCCAAAAAGGCGAACCGCCAGGGCCAACGTCCTGGAAAGCTCTCCCATGATGTTGAACGGGAGCATGAATACGGTAGGCTCGACGTACTGGCGAAGGTATCCCAAAAGGCCCCTGTTCAGGACTCCGTAAAGGGGCACGGCGACAAATACGCAGATCGCCAGGCCGGCCGTCGTGGAAAGGGACCCTGTAGGGGCCACGTACCCGGGCACGATAGTCAGAAAATTGGACACCACAATGAACAAGAAGAGCGTCCCCACGAAGGGGAGGTACGGACCGGCCTTCTGACTGCTGATCTCCCGGATCTGGTCCCTCATGCCTTTGACCACGATCTCCAGGAGATTCTGCCACCTCGAAATGTGAACATCCGAGGTCAACCGTCTCGTGGCAAGCCAGGAGCCCAACACCATAACGGCCATAATCCCCCACGTGAATAGGATCGTGGCATTGATCCGAAAAAATCCCCACTGCCAGAAGATGACCTGATCGGGCGTGATGTCCTTGATGCTCATGAAGTCCATGGTCATGCCGCTCCATGCGGTCAAAGGTTTTCCCGGGCGTCTCCCATTACGATCGGCACGGGATGCTTACGCCTCCTTCCCGTCACAGCGAGAAAGGCTTCCGCCGGAAGATCCCGGTGAAGGGCCGAAGCGCCGAGCCGCAAAGATCCGGAAAATCATGAACCCCAGGAGGCTCACCAGGAGCTTGGCCACCCCCAGCCCCATCACCAGATAAAACACACCCAGACACGCACCGGCCCGCACCAGGAAGCTGACCAAGACCCAGAAAGCCGGCCTCTCCGTCCCCGGCAGTTTCCGCACCGTCCACCACAGACCCCAGAAATAGAGCGCCCCGGCCGAAAGCCCTACGGCGAAAGACAGGCAGAACAGGGCAATCTCGCTCATCGGGGGTCTCCTTCCTCCTGGGGCCATTTCTTCAGAAGCGACCGCACTGCGAGCGGAGATGCGATGCAGGTCGCCATGGATACCACAATCATGGCACCGAAGACCTCCCGGGGGACCGCCCATTCTCCCAGATTGAGGGCCCGGTGCATCACCACCATGGATATTTCCGCCCGGGGCACCATGCTCACGCCGAGGAGACTCGCGCTCGTCAGTCCGCTCATCAAGAAAACCGGGATTCCGGTGGCGAGGATTTTTCCCAAAACGGCGGCGACAAGGAGCACCAGGCCCATCCCGAGGGCCGTGGTCAGATGCTGCGGTGCGATATCCAAACCGATCCCCACGAAAAAAAACGGGCTGAAAAGTTCGTAGAGCGGAAGGAAGGACCCTTCCATCTTCACCGCTTCGGGGTCCCGGCTGAACACCAGGCCCGCGAAAAAGGCCCCGATGGCCAGTGAAAAACCAAGAAAGTCTGCCAGTGCCGCGATGACGAATCCTATGGCCACGATCACCAGCATGGGATCCGGAGGCGATGAAAGGTTCTCGAAATAGGCGATGATGTACCTTTCAACGAACCGGGAGAACAAGAGACAGCCGGCTCCGAACATCAGCAGCTTGATGACGAACCCCCCCAGAATGAGAGGGATCGCCGTATCCGCCAAACCTTCCTGGCCGCGCAGCGCGGGAAGAACAGAGAAAAGCATGGCCATGAGCACCACCGCGGAAATGTCGTCCAGTTCCGCCACGTCGATAAGGAGCTCCCCGTTCGGTGACCCCAGGGCTCCGGCATCCTCCCATACCGCCACGGATATGCCCACGCTCGTCGCCGTAAACGCCACCGCCACGATCAGCGCCGTGATCCAGCTCATCTGAAGCACATAATAGGCCGTGACAAAGCCCAGGATCCCGCTGAGACCGACATTCGCGAACCAGATCAGCGAGGCGCGGGGCAGCTGCTTGATCAGGCCCTCCAGATTGCTCTCCAGTCCCACCCGAAAAAGCAAAGTAATCAGACCGATCCTGCCCAGGAACCCGAAAATCTCCTCCGTACCCCGG
>CAYVUX010000359.1:0-2761 GCA_964455075.1 uncultured Desulfobacteraceae bacterium
ACTTCCCAGGCCGCCTACGATACATACGGCCAGGGCATTGATCAGCACGTTGTAGCCCTCCTCGACCGCGATCGTTCCCAGGGGAAGAATCACTATGGCGGCCACGGCCGCGAGTGCAGACCCGAACGCCATGCTGAATCCTCCGATACGGTCCGAATCAATTCCGAAAGTCAGAGCCGTTCGTTCGTCCTGGGCAATGGCCCGAAAAGCCAGCCCGAGTTTGCTGTGGCGGGCAAAGAGATAGAGAAAACCGGTGAGTCCCACCGCGATCAGGGCAATAAACACCCTCTGGTATCCCACGTACACCCCCGCGATGGAGAGGCTTCCGTCGATGAACACCGGCAACGTATAGCGAAACCCCACAAACCCGAAGTACCGGAAGAGTTCCATTATCGCGAGACCGAGGCCGAACGTCGCCATGACCTCGGAGAGCGGCAGGCCTTTGACTCTCAGGGTCACCACGTAGTACATGCAGAGCCCCAACAGGGCGGCGCACAGCACGGATGCCAGCACGCAAATGGGATAGGGCAATCCCAGAGGAGTAAGGAGGATCCAGGCAAGAAAACCCGAAAATACGTAGACGGCTCCATACGCGAAGTTGGCCACCCCGCTGATGCCGAAGGTGAGGTTGAATCCCATGGCCAGAAGCGCCAGGATAGAGCTGTTTACAAACCCGTAGACCAGTGTTCCGATGAGCATGGGAATCCCTTTGGCTCCGCACCCCGCTAAACGAGACCTTTTAAAAATCCCCTATTTTGAAAAATCCCCCGTCTCCGTCGGGACAGACCTGCGTTGGGCTCGGACCTTCATCTTCGAAATACTGAAATGCATTCCAGCGGCCAATTTCCTCGCCCGTCCTGATCTCGAGACAAAACCTGACTTGCTTCAAAGGTCTGTAAGTAATTCCCGAAAAAACGTCATTCCGGACGACCGAAGCGAAGCAAGGGAGATCCGGAATCCAGGAAAACGCCATCTTTTCGTGAACCTATGGATCCCGGATCGCGCCCTGTTTCACAGGGCTTGTCCGGGATGACGAATTACGACATAGTCTCGAATCCCGGATCGGCGGGCTTGTTTGGGCGCTTGTTGGTCCCGAAAACGGGGCGTCTTGGTGAACCCGAGCCGAACCTGTGCGCTGCGCCCTTCCTCAAATCCGCGGACGGGCACGAATTATGGATATCTCCTATTTAGCGGGTTCCAGACCCTCAGGCAACACAATCTCGCCTTCTGCAACCGATTCCGGATACACGATCACCCGCTCCCCGGGCGCACGCCACTGTACCATGCATCCGAGGGCGGTTTCATTGGGGTCCTCTCCGTAGATCACCTGATGGCCTTCATTGAACCGGATACGTCCCATAGCGCCCATCCGGTCCGTCTTCTCGATCTCGGGCACCACGGCGTCGCCGTCAATGCTGCCGGCCCGCTCGATGGCCTCCTTGAGAATATACACCATCTCATAGGCCGGGGCCGGAGAATGACCGGCTTCGATGGGACGGCCGTACCTTTCCTTGTACTTCTGGTAGAATTCTACGGACTTGGGGACCTTCTTCACCGGGACGTTCCCGATCTCAAATATGGAGTTGATGGCCCCGTCTATTTTTTGGTCGAAAGCATCCCAGGCAGCGGGTCCGGCCAAGGGAGAAATGAAGCCGGCCACCAGGGCGGGGACATGCATGGATTTCCACTGCTTCACCAGAATGCCGCTCTGGGGCATGTCGAAGATGGGAAGTATGACCTGGGCCTTGTTTGCCCCGGCTTTCATGAGGCCGGAGGAGAAATCCGAGGAGCCGGTGGGGTACGCCTGCCGTCCAACCACTTCCCAGCCCATCTTCTCGAACACGAGCTTGACCATCAGGTCTCCGGTCTTCCGCGCCCATGCCACGTCCTGGTTCATAATGTACACCCGGTTAAAGCCGAATTGCTTCTGCAAATAGGCCATGGTTCCCCCGAGATACTTGATCAGGTACACCGCATTGAGGCAGACGCGGAAGGTGTACTTGTACTTGTCGTAGTCGGCCTTCACCTTTTCCTCCATGGCGGGGGACATGGCCGTCCCGAGAAGCATGGGAATCTTATGCTGCCCGACGAGGTCCATCACCGCGATGGCGCATTCGGAGCGGAAGGATCCGAAAACGATGAAGTCCACCTTGTCTTCCAGTATCAACTTCTTGTGGGCCTTGATCACTTCCGCCACCGGAACCCCGGGTTCGGCGCCTCTCGCATCGATGGACACGACCTGGAAGGGACGCATGGTATCCCCGACCTTCACGCCCCCGGCCCGGTTGATTTCATCCACTGCCATGTTCACGCAGAAAAGGCCCTCCTTCCCTTCAAGAAACCCCAGGGAGGTGGGAATTCCCAGGATGATGGGCTCCTCGGCCTGGACACTCTTGATGGGAGCGCCCAGAATCAAAACGAGGGCCAGGGCCATAGACCAGAAAATCGCCGCTTTCTTCATAGCTTCCTCCTTTATGGGGGTTTTAGTAGCTGCCAAGCACCCTGCGTGCTATGATAATTTTTTCTATCTCTTTTGTCCCTTCATAAATCTCGAGGACCTTTGCCGCCCGGTAGAAACGCTCCACAGGATTGTCGTTCATATAGCCGTAGCCGCCGTGGAGCTGAAGCGCCTCGTCCACCACCTCCACGGCGGTTCGCGCCGCAAACCATTTTGCCATGGCGACCGCCTTGGTGTCCACTTCGTTATGATCCATCAGCCAGCAGGCCTTGTGCATCATGGTTCGGGCGAGCTCGATCTTGG
>CAYVUX010000359.1:2771-3901 GCA_964455075.1 uncultured Desulfobacteraceae bacterium
GCCATCTCGGCCACCTTGAACTGTGTGCCCTGAAAGGAGGCGATTTTCCTGCCGAATTGCTCTCTCATGCGCGCGTGCTGCACGGCCATGTCCAGGGCCCCCTGGGCGAGGCCCACCCCGTGGGCCGCCACATAGGCCCGGGAACGATCAAAAAACTGCATGAGTTGGGGAAAGCCCTGCCCCCGGCGTCCCAGGAGGTTCTCCCGCGGTACCCTCACGTCGGGAAAAAAGATGTTGGCCGTGTCGGAAGCCCTCAGGCCCATCTTTCCATGGATTTTGTCCGCGCTGTATCCATCCCTGTCGGTTTCCACCACCAGGATGCTGTGCCTGCGCGACCGGGCCTCCGCCTCGGGATCGGTCAAGCAGTAAACCAGCAGGAAATCCGCCACGCTGCCGTTGCCGATCATGACCTTGCTCCCGTTGACAAGATAACCGTCCCCGTCCTGAACCGCGGTGGTGGATGCGGACAGGGTATCGCTGCCTGCGTCCGGTTCGGTGATCGCAAAACCCATGATCGACCGGCCGCTTGAAACGGGTTCCAGATAAGTCCTTTTCTGATCTTCGGAACCGAAGAGGAGAAACTCCTCGGCTCCGAAACTGACCGAGCAGAGCTCCTGGCCCAGACCGGGATCCACTCTCCAGAATTCTTCCAGGATGATGGCATGTTCGAGAAAGCCCAGCCCCGCACCCCCGTACGCCTCGTCAATGAACACCCCGATAAAACCCAGCTCGCCGGCCTTCTCGACGAGCTCCCTGGGGAAGGTCTCGTTCAGATCGCAATCCGCGGCGATATCCGTGAACTCCCCTTGAGCAAACTCCCGCGCCGCTTGCTGTATGTCCTTTTGTTCCTTGGAGAGCCTGAAATCCACGTCTTACCCATCTGTCCGGAGCCCTGCAAATCTTTCTCAGTCTACCGGAAGTCCCAGAGTTTCCTCAAAACCCGCAACACCGTTCTTCAGCGTCCCGCCCGAGCCCGGGAGCCGCACACCTTGCAGTCCGGATACCTCTCCAGTCGGATCTCTTTGAACGTCAAGTCGACTCCTTGCACTTTCAGGAGCCTCCCCTTCAACGTCCCCGGGATTCCCACAATGAGCTTGATGACCTCCAGGGCCTGGATGGACCCGATGAGC
>CAYVUX010000359.1:3911-4531 GCA_964455075.1 uncultured Desulfobacteraceae bacterium
CCTTTTCGACCGGCCTTGCCGGGAACACGCATTCAAAACACGCCGTCTCCGGGGGAACAAAGGTCCCGGCCATTCCTCCGAGCTCCTCGACCCCCCCGAAAACAAATGGGATTCGATTCGCCACCGAGGTCCTGTTGAGCACTGTTCTTGTCTCGAAATTGTCCGTGCCGTCCACGATGATTGCGCAATCCCCCACGAGTTCCGAAGCATTTTCCGCGGCAATCTCTTCTCTTATCGTCTCGATGCGGCAATGGGGATTCAGTTCCCGCAACTTCTCCGCCGCCGAGTCGGTCTTGTATCTTTCGATATCCGGGGTGCGATGAAGAATCTGCCGGTTCAGGTTCTCCACGCGAACCCGGTCCCGGTCCACCGCCCTGAGATGGCCCACTCCCGCAGCCACCAGGTAATAGGCGGAGATGGACCCCAAACCTCCGAGACCCGCAAGGAAGACCTTCGCTTCCCGGATTCTGGACTGTCCTTCCTCCCCGATTTCGGGAATCCTGATCTGCCTGTCGTAGCGGGCGTACTCCGCCGCGTTCCGTGCCAAGCTTGTCTACTCCTCGGACCCTTAGGGCTCACTCAAAAATAACTTCCCATTTTCCCATCTCAGCTTCGGGCCA
>CAYVUX010000360.1:0-4511 GCA_964455075.1 uncultured Desulfobacteraceae bacterium
GATTATTCAGATGATATCGGCGTGCCTCACGATAAGTAGGAAACTCGGGCTAGGGAAAGGCTTAAAAGTGTCTGCCTGGCCGTTGTCTCTTCCGTGGCCGCAGAGGAACTCAACCTCTTTCCCGATCTGGGGGCGGATGCCCTTGTGGCCAAAGGTCCCTTGGAGGAGATGAGCAAACACATTCTTTCCGTCATTGACCTGTCGGATACCTCCTCTTCAAAACGACCATTGGGACGTGCCCTCGGCCTGAATCTCACCCAGCCGAGAACGATATCCAAGGAGTTGCTTTCGATCAAGAAGCGACATGAACTCCTGATGGACAGGATGTCGGAAGGCATCGTCGAGACCGACGTCTCGGGATCCGTGGCATATGCGAACCCTGCCGCCCTCGCCATTATCGGGGCGTCCGAAGGAGATCTTCTCGGTTCCAACTTCCTGGACTTCTTCTCCGGCAATGACCGGAAGCGGGTTGCCGGAGTCATGGGAACACTGGGCACGGATCCTGTGATCATTTCCGACGAGGAGCCCGTTTCCCTCAACGATCTCCTGATCGCTTTATCCATCATCCCCGTGACCGAGGATCCCGCCGGCGCCGTAATCATTCTAAACAACGTAAGCCGGAGAAAACAGATTGAAGCAGCTCTCAGAAAGGAGCAGGAAAAGCTTCAGACGGTGATGGAAGAATCCCCTTACGCGGTGGCCTTGATCGGGAAGGAAGGGCGGTACAGATACTGGAATTCTCGATTTGCAGAGCTTTTCGGAGACCCTTCACAAGACGGATCCCTATCCTGCGCAAATCTGAAAAGCAGGCTGGAGAAAGCCATGTTGCGGGAACAGGCGGGGGCAAGAGCGGACAACCATCGAAGCCGGAACGCAAAAACCGTGCGATTGTCAATGCTGACCCTCGAGGACGGCCCGGAGAAATTCATCCAGTGGACACCAATCAGAATGGAAACCGGCGAAGAGCTGATCTTCTATGAAGACGTTACCGAGAGGCGACGCCTGGAAGATCAATTCAACCGCTCTCGAAGATTGGAATCCCTTGGAATCATCACAGGCGGCGTGGCTCACAACTTCAAGAACATCCTGGCCGCGATCATGGCCAACAGCCAGATCATCGAAATGAACATGTACAGGGACGATGCTCACTTGAAAACCATTGTGGAACGAGTCAACACTGCCGTCAAGAGAGGCGCGCAACTTATACAGGCCCTCATACAATTTTCGAGAAAACAAACAGGCAGCGAATTTCGAGAAATCAACATGTCGAAGATTCTCCGGGAGATCTTCCAGCCCACGGAAAGGTTCGAAGGGCAAGACATAGAGATCCTGCTGGATGCGGAGGAACCCCTGCCTGTTTCAGGGGATCGTGCCTCGTTGTCCCAGTTATTCTTAATTCTTCTGGACAATGCGGTTGATGCCCTGCCCACGGGAGGCCGGATCGAGGTAACGGCGCGAATTAAGAAAGGTACGGCTCAAGTCATCGTATCGGACGACGGCGTCGGCATGAATGAAGAAACGCGCCTCAAATGCTTCGATCCCTTCTTTACCACCAAGGAAGTCCACAGAGGCACGGGCATGGGCCTTTCCATCGCCCATGGTATCGTCAAGGATCACGGCGGCAGGATCGAGGTGGAATCGGCTCTCGACAGGGGGACTAGCTTTCGCCTTTCTTTTCCCCTTGCTGCGAGCGTTTGATAGCGGGTTTCCGTGCCCTCGGGGTCCGTCTGTGGCATGAGCCCTTTAAAACGCTCCTGTTGGTCGAGGAAGATCTCCCGCCCCGGCGCGGCCCCGACTCATCTCCTCAGCAACCGCTGCCAGAAATCCTTCCTTTTCATCTCGTTGAGCTTGCTTCGGTTTCTCTCCAACTGATTGATCAAAAGCTCCAGGTCCGCCGAGAGTTGTTTTTTCTCTTCTTGGAGATCATACAGTTTCAGATTCAGGTCCATCAACTCGATTTTCGTTATTCTGCTGGTATCTCCCCCCTTCTTTTCCATCTCCTCGATCTGAGCCTTGATCTCCTTCAGCTCGCCGTTGATCTCAGATACCTTCTCTTGATCGGATTCAATCAACGATTCTGCCTGGTTAATGCTCGCCCTCAGATCATCCTCTTTCTCCATCGAGAAATACAACACGCAGAACGTCAGAATGCAAATGGCAAACAAGAGGGCAAACAGACGAACAGTGAACCGGGACACCCTCCCGAGCGTTTCAAAGGTTTCGCCCAGCCACCCTCGTAATCTCTGACGGAGTGACGTTTTCAAGTAGGCGTAATCACGCTCAGGTCTCGGCTTGCTCTCTCCTTCTCCTTCCTGTTCTTCTTCAATTTGGGACAGTTCTCTTTCCAGTTCATTGCGAATGTCCCTGATAAATCTGGCCTTCTCGAGGGTCTCCTCCCCGGGGGCTCTTTCTGTCTGCTCATTCTCGAACCGATGGGGAAAAGCCGGGTCCCGGCCCTCGGCTTCATCTTTCAAACGCATGGCCTCCAGGAGCAAGGCCTGCAGGTCTTCTTCAATCCGATTCTTCTTATGCGGGCAAAGGTTCTGAATGGAAAGGGTTACATCGTCCCACGCCAGAATCTCATAGACGGCTCTCTTCCCCTGCAGTCCGTTGACCCTTGCATTGAGCAGCCGGCCATCGCTGAAAAAGAGGACGCCCTGCTTCCCGGAGGTTTTCTCCACAAGCCGGATCGTGGCCGTGGTCTCTTCCATTTCTATCAGTTGAAGAAAAGTCCCTGGAGAGACGTTGTGCAAAATCCCACCTTCAGACTCCCTTCTCAGGATGTCCATGATCAGATTATCAAGCTGGATGATTTCAAAAGGTTTCTCAATAAAGCCGGCCAAGCCCCCGTCTCGGGCCAGCCTTTCCATGGTGGGCGTCCCATATGCAGTAATCAAAATCACCGGGATGTCCGGATATTTCTCCATGATATGGGCCAGGAGGCCCAACCCGTCCACCCTGGGCATCTTGAGATCTGTGACCACAAGAGAAATAACGTTTTCCTTGAGCTTCTTCTGGGCGATCAGGCCGTCCTCTGCCGTGACAATGGAATACCGTCCTTTGCCTCCAAGTCCCTCCTCTAACGAATGGAGGAGTTCCACATTGTCGTCGACAATCAGAACCTTTCGTTCATCAAATGCGTTGGCCTTCATCATCCTCACAAACGAGCCCGGCCGGGCAGTCGACAAGGCCGGGAACAGAAACTGCACACTCGCCCCGTCACCTTTTTCCGATTCCGCCCGATCCCTTCCTGAGAAGGAAAGAGCACGTTTCCCAATGCCCAGTGGAATTTTTTCAACGGGATTTCCCGGGACGAATCAATATACTCCCCCGGCGGAATCACAGGGGGTTTTCCCTTTCAGCCGTATCCATGGTCATGGTTTCCAATACATAGAACCCCCCCCCAAATCTTCCGGGAAAGCCCGCAGTCGAAAAACCCTCGGAATTCGCGAAGGTTATTGACTTAAGATATTACCGCCTTATAGCGTTTTTCACATGGATTGTAAATCATTATTAAGTCACCCCAGGCCATTTCTGACCCGAGATTGGCTATATCCAGCCAACCGTAGGTCACGCCTTGCCGCCCCGGGCCTTCCCGCTGCCAAGGCCCGAGCGATTCCTTGTCCATATTTCTGTCCGGGAAATCGTATCCGTTGGGAAACGGGATGCCCCGGCAGGCTCGTTGTGCATATTGGGGATTCCCGCAAATGCTTTAAGGGCACACAAAGGAACAATAGACTGATTTTCATGGATTTTTGGCAGAATCCCCGGATCCGGAACCCAACTCTTCGGCGTTTGGGGCGTGTTCCCGGACAGATGCCGAATGGAAGAATAGTAATCGGCGAGTTCTGTGTTCCCCGGCAAGTCCGAATTCGGACCCGTCTCCCGTATTGCACACTTCTTGCATAATCCTGCATAAAAAGACGATAATCGAACACTCTGTCTCCGGAGGCCCCCGGGAATCCAACTACGCTGGATTTTTTTGTTCAATCGGAAAAGGGCCGGGATCCGGAAAGCGCAGGCCGAGATGACGAGCATTTCAAAACAAGCCATCCATTGCCCCCAAACGAAGAGATCTCGAAAATACTGGCACTGGTCTCTGGTGGTCCTTTTCCTTCTGGGTGTTGTCCTGACCGCGTCGGAAGGCCCCTGGTTTCCTCTGCTCAACATGGGCGGTATTTTTGTCATCGCCACGACAAGTTTTCTGGCCACATTGCTTTCGGAGAAGCCATTTTCCTGACGGAAGACCGGAGAATATGCACTCCCAGGGCCCGTTCCTTTGGGGTGCCGTCAACCATACTGCAGTTCGGCACTCGGATACCCGGCGGTGCGGAGTAGAAACACCGAGGCCCGCGAATCCAATTTCCTTGACCCCCCACCCCTCTTTCCTCCTTAAAGGGCAGGGCCCGAAGCAAGGCCCTGCCTTTTTTTACACTGCCGCGGCTCCATGCCCTCCTCTCCTGGAATTCCGATATAAGGATTAAACGAGGAACTGTGTTGCCGAAAGAAGG
>CAYVUX010000361.1:0-4504 GCA_964455075.1 uncultured Desulfobacteraceae bacterium
AAGTGTAATAGCCGTCATGCCGGACCCCGATAAGCCTGCCCCGTACTCGATACGGGGGCATCCAGTCCACCTAACGGTTTGAATACACTCGATTTTCGGGCTGAACCCGGGAACGATGGAAAAATGGCATGAATAACTTCTACGATTGAGCAACCGTTTTCGTCAAAAATGGGGTTGTGCAAAGCTCTCTTCCCAGTGAGGTACAATTTGCGAAGTCTCTACTCGATTCCGCGGCCTTTGGATTCGGCAATGCAACACGGGACGTTTCAAGCACCCCGGATTTTGTCTCAATGTCCGGGCAAAAAATAGCGAGTAGACAATAGAGAAGTTTTCAAAGCCCGTTTAAGGCCCGCCAGTGCCGCTGAGGAGAATGCAGTGCTTTCACCGAAATCCGCCATCACGGCGCTCCGTGAAAGATGGAAGCGTCCAATACGATTCCGTAGGCTTTCCGCGATGCAGGTCGACCTGGATTCGGAAGCTTTCAAGGACAAAAAGTTCTTCTTTCTTCGAGGTCACATGCGGTCGGGCACAAACTGGGTCGGCAACCTGCTGAATCTTCATCCGCAAATCTGTTGTACAGGAGAGTACTACTTTGACTTTATGAAGTCCGAATTGGATAGAATTACGGGAACAAGTTACAGCCTGTTGAACCGCACAAAGGTCAGGGAAACAGCGGTTCGTTCTTTCGAGGAGTTGGTGAAGGCGTGTATCCTTCGTGGTGCACAGTACGATAAGACCAAGGTGGCCCTCTGGTATGGAGATCGCACTCCGCGTCCCGTGGAACCGATACTGATACAAGGGGCCCCTCATTTTCTGGTGATTCGGGACGGACGTGACATCATGGTGAGTTGGGCCTATCATCTCCTTCGCATCGATATCCCCGAGAGCCCTCTCCAGGGGTATCCTTCCATGCTGAAGAAGCGTGAGAAATTTGAGAACGACGGGGAGTTCTTCAAGAAGAATCCGGAGCAGTTGTTGGACGATGAAAACTGGGTGCGCGATGTGGCCAGGGTTTGGAACATGAGAATGCGTTTAGGCAATGAATCCTTGAAGAGGTCGAGGAAAGGCGAAATCGACGCACCCATTCATGTGGTGCGATACGAGGAGCTCCACGAGAACACGGATTCGGAACGCTGCAAGATGTACCGGTTCTTGTCCCTTGACCCCGGCAAGGCGATGCCGATGGACGATTTGACCAACCCCGGATTCGAAAAGGAGGACACATCCAGTCACAACAGAAAAGGCGCCGTCGGTGATTGGAGAAACTATTTCACCGAGCAGACGTGCCTGTGGTTTAGGGAGGAGGCCGGCCGGCCCCTGATCGATCTGGGCTACGAAAAGGACATGAACTGGAAGGGCCTGTGAAAAAATTAGTTTTTCGGATAGGCCGCTTTTTACAGCGTTTGCGCGAGGGGCAAAGCACCTTGGCAATCAGGGTCAGGAGGCAAAGGGGATCTCCGGGGTCAGGTTGGGCGGGGCCGATCTCCGCCCGAAATTGAGGTTGACTTCCGAAAACCGGTGTGGTGCTTTAAAAAATTGGGGTGAAGACAAGATCCCGGGCCCGGCGCATTCCCGCGGAATCGCATAGGCGGAAAAGACCCCGGGGTTTTTGAGATCCTTCTCAAAAGGTCTTGCACTTTTTCAAGGTGGCTTTGGGGGTACGTTTGCATGAGAGATTTTTTCACGAGAGTGTTTCGTGGAAAAGGAAGGAACCGGCCTATCATTGTCGTCTCCGGCCTTCCTCGTTCCGGGACCTCCATGATGATGGAGATGCTGGAGGCCGGGGGCGTGCCGGTCCTGACCGACGGCATCAGGAAGGCGGACAAGGACAATCCCCGGGGGTACCGGGAATTTGAAAAAGTGAAGAAGGTGGACAAAGACACCTCCTGGCTGGACGATTGCCGCGGGAAGGCCTGCAAGATCATCTCGGCCCTTCTTCGCCACTTGCCCCGGGACAAATCCTACAAGATTATCTTCATGAACCGCAACATGGAGGAAGTTCTCGCTTCCCAGCGGGCGATGCTGGAAAAAAGGGGCGTGAAGGAAGATCCTGCCGCCGACGAGGGGATGGCCGAGAGATTCGAACGGCACCTGCTGAAAGTAAAAGACTGGTTGGCAAGAGAAAAAGGGATGGACGTTCTCGATGTGAATTATAACGAAGTCATTCGGAATCCCGCCCAGGAGGCCCGAATCGTGGCCGAATTCTTGGATGGAGCAGCGGATCCCGAAAAAATGAGTGCGGTGGTAGAGCGCTCGCTGTACAGGCAAAGGAAATGATCGGGGAAGAAAATCCAGTGATGAGACCGGTTGCGCTTGTGAAACGGGTTCTAAGAGTTCTCCCGACTTTTTTGATCATGTCTGCTCCCCTGCTTTTCCCCGGCGCGGTCCAGGCCTACATTGGACCGGGCGCGGGTTTTGCGTTTATTTCATCGGTGTTTGTCATTCTTGTGACCTTCATCCTGGCCTCTCTCTCCATCCTTGTGTGGCCGGTTCGTTTTGTCTACAGGCGGCTCAAGTCCCGCAATAAGAACCCGTCTTCCGTGGGGCGGGTCGTGGTGCTCGGATTGGACGGCCTGTCCCCGGAGATCGTGGAGCGCAAAATGGATGAGGGTGTGCTTCCGAATTTTCAGAAGCTCAGGAATACGGGCTATTACTCCCCGCTTGAGACCACCAACCCCTCCATTTCACCCGTTGCGTGGTCGTCTTTCCAAACCGGCGTGAATCCGGGAAAGCACAACATTTTCGATTTCCTCGGCCGGGATATGCGGAGTTATTCGCCCGTGCTTTCTTTTTCCAAGATCCGGGAAACGGGAAAGGTGCTTCGCGTCGGAAAATACTGTTTTCCGCTGTCCAAGCCGCGGATCAGTCTATTGAGGAAGAGCAGGACTTTTTGGGAAATTCTCGGCCGGGAAGGGATATTCTCCACGGTACTTCGCGTTCCGGTCACGTTCCCTCCCGAAAAATTTCACGGTCTGATGCTGTCGGCCATGGGAGCCCCGGACCTTAAAGGCTCTCAAGGCACCTTCACCTATTACACGAGCAGGGGAGAAGGCGAAAGGGCTCACACCGGCGGCGCGCAGGCTCCCGTGGAACGGGAGGGAAATCGGGTTTCTTCTTACATCCCGGGGCCCGGCAATCCTTTCCGCAACGACGTCCCGGAAATGAAGATCCCCTTCACATTGGAGCTTCTGCCAGGAGAGAATGCCGCAATTCTGCACATCCAGGGGAAAAGCATGAAACTCATGGAAGGGGAGTACTCTCCATGGGTCAGGTTCTCCTTCAAGGCGCTGCCGGGGGTCAAAATACGCGGTGTGGGCCGTTTCCTGATCCTGAACCTGGCCCCGGATTTTGAGATGTACCTTACCCCCGTGAACATCGACCCTGAGAAGCCGGCGATGCCGATCTCGCATCCGCTTTTCTATTCCATCTATCTTTCAAAGCTGGTGGGGGAGTATGCCACCCTGGGAGAGGCTGAAGATACCTGGGCGCTCAATGAAGGCGTGATCGATGAAGAGCATTTTCTCGAGCAATGCTACATGATTTATCATGAGCGGGAGAAGATGTTTTTTGAAGCCCTCAAGAAGACCAGAAGCGGGGTCTGCGTCTGTGTGTTCGACACCAGTGATCGCGTTCAGCACATGTTCTGGAGGCCCGCGGAAAAGACCGCCCAAGACTCCGGCCCCGAGGGAGACCTTTGCACCCGGGCGATTGACGAGCTTTACCGGAACATGGATGTCCTTCTGGGAAGTGTATTGAACGAGCTCAAAGAAGAGGACGTTCTTTTTGTTCTCTCGGATCACGGCATAAGCCCGTTTCGTCGATGTTTCAACCTGAACCGGTGGCTCTATGAGAACGGGTACCTCCATCTCACCGAAGCGGAGAACGGCAAAGAAGGATTTTTCGCGAATGTGGACTGGGTAAGGACCAGGGCGTACGGAGTGGGTATGGCGGGCCTTTACATCAATCAGAAGGGCAGGGAGTCTTCCGGGATTGTGGACCCCGGCGAGGAAAAGTCCCTTTTGAAGGCCGAATTGATTGAGAAACTCACCGGCCTGAAGGACGACAAAACGGGGCAAACCGCGGTGCTGAGGGTGTACGACACCGAGGAAATATACTCGGGGCCGTTTCGCGAGAACGCCCCGGACATGATTGTGGGCTGCAACGCGGGGTACCGGATCGGGTGGGATTCCGTGATCGGGAATCAGGGGGACGAGATCTTTGAGGACAACAACAAGGCCTGGCGGGCGGACCACTGCGTGGATTCGAGCCTGGTGCCCGGCGTGCTCTTTTCCAACAAGCGGGTGGGGGCCGAAAATCCCCGTATTTGGGATCTGGCTCCGACCGTCCTTCGCCTTTACGGAGCGGAGATCTCTCCGCACATGGACGGAAAAGATCTGGACGTGAAGCTTTAGAGGAAGGAAATGCCAAAAAGGACAGACGACGAAGGGAAAAGGCTGTTTACCCGGCGCGAAGTGTTGAAAGCCGCAGGCGGAGCCCTGGGCGC
>CAYVUX010000362.1:0-4501 GCA_964455075.1 uncultured Desulfobacteraceae bacterium
CCGTCGGGTACTCTGGAAATGCCCTCTCTCATGCTCTTTTCCGTACGCAGGATAATCTCGTCGGCAAGGTCGTCCAGTCCGTTGAGATCGTATTCATCGAGCATTTGGCAGATCTTTTCCGCGCAAACATGATTGGCGGCGATCTGAGAGCGGATATCGCCCACCACCTCGTCCGGGGTCCGGACATTCCACCGGATCATTTCAATCACTTCATTATTGAGAACGCCGCCGTCATGAAGAGCCCGTCTTCGAAAACGTCGTGGTTGTCCGATGCAACCCGCCCCCCGATGTCGGAGTGGTGAAATACACACGCCGTGACTGCGATCAGGGTGTTTTTGTGAAAAATCGGGCTCATCACACACACATCGTTCAGGTGCCCGGCGAGAGCCCAGGGGTCGTTGGTGATAAAGACGTCCCCCTCTTTGTAGCTATCCGGAGGAAGGCCCGTCACAAGCCTTTTGATCCCCAGCGCCATGGCCCCGGACTGCCCAGGCGTGGCGAATGTCCCCTGAGCCAGTTCCCGTCCCTTCCGGTCGGTGAACATGCATGTGTAATCGTGGGCATCCCGGAGCAGGCTGGAAAATGCGGTGCGAGCCACTGCAGAATCCGCCTCGTCTACAATGGATATGAGTCTGCGCCACAGAATCTCCAGGGTGACAGGATCGAACGTCTTATCCATTATCTCCTCCTTCGGCGTCTATGGACGAAAACATGAATGCGAATCCTCTCCATACGGGGAAAGACACCGCCGGTTTTGCCGGCCCGGAAGCATGAGCCGGGCAGGGGCGGGGGTTCATTCCGCATTGCCCAATTCGATCCACAGAAACCCGAACTCGTCCACTCGGACGCCGGCGTCTTCTCCAACGATCACGGTGGACTCCCGCTCCTCGATGATGGCCGGTCCTTCCAATTCCGCATCCGGAAAAAGCCTATAGCGGTCGTACACCTTGTACGGGATATAGTCCCTGGCCAGCCCGGAGTAGGCCCGTCGTTCTCCCTTGAGCGCATCGTCGAGGGAACCGGATCTCTTCTCGATCCGGGACAGTTTCAGAAGCCGTTCGGGAAGACTCGCTCTAACCTTGAAATTGATGAATTCCACCGGCGTATCCGGGTACGTCCTGCCATAGAGCTTCCGGTACACTTCGTCGAAGCGCCTTCGAATCTCGTCGGCCTCTACCCTGCGGAAATCCCTCTCCGGCAGCGAAATCGGGGTTTCAGAGCCCTGCCCGACGAAGCGCATATCCACGGATCTTTCGTACCGGATTCCGTCGGCCTTTTCCTCCTGCTGGAGCGCCTTGGTCCCTTCCTCTTCCATGCTTTGAAAGAGTCCTTCGATCTCTTCGAAATCCGCTTCATTCAGGGCGACCTTGTGGCTTCGAAGGAGGTCAAAGGCCCTCGGCGCCGTGAAAAAGCCGAGGGCGGAGCCCACCCCCGCATTGGGTGGAACAATCAGGCGGGGAGCCCCCAGCTTTTTGGCCAGTCCGTACGCGTGGACCGGTCCCGCCCCTCCGAAGGCGGCCACGGTGACCACGTTGGGGTTGCCGCCTTTTTCCGCGATGTGGGTCTTGGCCGCTGCGGCCATGGTTTCATTGATCAGGTCGTGAATTCCCCACACGGCCTGGATGAAGGGGACATTCAGCGGTTTCGCGATCTTCTCCTCAATTCCCTTTCTGGCAGCCTCCTTGTCCAGTTTCATCTGGCCGCCGAGAAAGTAGTCTTCATCCAGGTATCCCAGAACGAGATCTGCATCCGTCACTCCCGGCTGATCGCCGCCCCGTCCGTAGCATATGGGACCCGGATCCGCCCCCGAGCTTTCCGGACCGACCTGAAGGGTCCCCATCCTGCTGGCCTTGGCAATGCTTCCGCCGCCGGCCCCGATCTCCATCAAGTCCACTACGGGCACTTGAATGGTCAAGCCGCTTCCTTTCATGAACCGCTGTACCCGGCCCACTTCAAAGGTGGGGACCACTCCGGCGACGCCCCCTTGAATGAGGCAGGATTTTGCGGTGGTCCCTCCCATGTCGAAGCAGAACATCTCCGAAATGTCGAAAAGCCTGCCGTAGTACTGTCCCGAAATGACGGCTGCGGTCGGGCCCGATTCGATAATTCTCACCGGGAACTCAGCGGCCGTTCGGACGGAGGTGATGCTTCCGCTGGACAGCATGATGAAGAGTTTTCCGTGGATCCCGATGGACTGGAGACGCTCCGCGAGCCTGGAAAGGTACCGTCCGGTCAGGGGCTTGACGTATGCGTTCGTCACCGTGGTGCTCGTTCGCTCGTACTCCCGTATCTGAGGAAGGACATTGCAGGAAGCCGATACCGAAATGCCGGGTGCCGTCTCCTCGATAATCTGCTCAAGCATCCGCTCGTGCTCGGGGTTCTCAAAGGAGTTCAGCAGGCAAACGCCGATGGACTCGACCCCCATGTCCACCAGGCGTTTTACCACGGCCCGGGCCTCCTCCCGGTCCAGGGCCTTGAGAACGGCCCCGTCGCTCCGGATTCGCTCGTCAACCTCCAGCCGCAGCCGGCGGGGAACCAGGGGCTCGGGAAATTCGGCGAAAACGTCGTAGGGAGCGTAGCGGATCTCCCGGGCGAGTTCCAGGACGTCGCGGAAGCCTTTCGTAGTGATAAGCCCTGTGCGGGCCCCCTTTCTCTCGATGATCGCATTGATTACGAGGGTGGTGCCGTGTATGACCTCGTCCAGCCTGCCCGTGAGGTCGGACACCCGCCTTTCGAGCTCCCGGATCCCTTCTTCCACGGCATCGGAAGGATCCGAGGGAGTGGTCAGGCATTTGTTGATGATGAGCTCCCCGGTTTCGTCGTTGAGCAGGACAAAGTCGGTGAATGTGCCCCCGATGTCACAGCCCAGGCGATAGCACTTTTCTGACATCAGCTCCTCCCGGTTCCTGTCAGCCCCTTGTTCACGGAGTCGGATTCTCCGGCTCTCCGTCCGGCTATTCGCGAATACGATTCCGCGTGTATTCCCGCTGTCATCGAAGCCTTTGGGATTTCTCCCGCCTTGCACCTCGACATGTTCCGATCATGTCAGACGCGTCTTTATTCCGGCAGGCTCCTACCGGCCCTCGCGGGCCTCCTTGATGAGCCGGTATTCCAGGTCGCACTGAAGGCACCGGGACGACTCAAAAGCCGCCTGCTCGTCACTCAAACAGAGCTCGACTTCTTCGAACCCCCGATGTCTTTCCTCAACAGGGGTTGCCGGGGCTTCAGCGCGCTCCAGATCCGCAAAACCTCGTTCCCGCTTTCCTGCGTAGTCCTGTGTGTCCGGCCGTTCCGCCAGGGTTTCGTCGATTTCACCGTCGCCGCCCAGAAAGCGGTCGATGGCGCCTGCGGCTCTCCGGCCGGCCGCAACGGCATCCACAACCGCGCCCGGGCCCATGCCCACGTCGCCGCCCGCGAAGACGCCCGGAAGGCCGGTTTCCATGGTGTCCTCGTCGACGGCGAGGAGGCCCCCTTCCACTTTCATTTCACCGCCCTCAACAAACCCCAGGTCTGCAGCCTGGCCCACCGCCAGGATGACCTGGTCCGCGGCCGCCTTCTCCGTGCGTTCGCCGAAGGCGGGGCAGAAGTTTCCCTCGTCGTCAAACACGGAAGTACACTGGACGAGCTCGATCCCCGAAACGCCGCCTTGGTCGGCGAGGATCCTTTTTGGCCCCCAGGAGGGCATGAGCTTTACCCCTTCCTCGATCGCCTGTTCGATCTCCCCCGCATTCGCCGGCATCTCCTCCCGCTTCTCCAGACAGGCCATGGCAACCTCGTTCGCGCCCCCTCTAAGCGCCGTGAGCGCCACATCCACCGCCACGTTTCCGCCGCCTACCACCAGGACTTTTTCCTTGATAGGAACCTCCTTGCCTTCCGATACATCGGAAAGAAATTCCACTCCCCATAGGACGTCCTCGCTGTCCGCGCCTTCGAGTTCGATCCTGCGGCTTTTCCGAAGGCCGGTGGCCAGGAACAAGGCGTCGCAGTTTTTTCGAAGGGTGTCCAGATCCACGTCTTTGCCGAGCTCTTTTCCGGTTTCGAGCCGGATCCCTATGCCGAGAATCCGGTCGATTTCCCAATCCAGTACTTCCTCCGGGAGTCGGTATGAGGGGATGCCGTAGCGCATCATGCCGCCGGCCTTTTCCCGTGCTTCCAGGACGGTTACGTCGTGTCCCTTCTTGCGAATATAGAAGGCGGCGGTGAGTCCGGCCGGCCCGGCTCCGACTACGGTCACTTTCTTGCCCGTGGCTTCGGCCGTTTTTGTATTCCGTTCGAATACGTCGCCTGCCTGATCCGCGGCATACCGTTTGAGCGCACAGATGCTCACCGGTTGATTGACTTCCCCTCTCCGGCATGCGCTTTCGCATGGACGCGTGCAGACCCGCCCCAGAATGCCGGGGAAGGGGGCCTTCTCCAATACGACCGCACATGCTTCATCCGGTTTTCCCAGGGCGATGAGTCTCAGGTACGCCGGGATGTCGATCCCGGCCGGGCACGCGGC
>CAYVUX010000363.1:0-4479 GCA_964455075.1 uncultured Desulfobacteraceae bacterium
TAAGCGAAAGATTAAATGTTACACGGCACTAGGTCGTTGCCAAACTCCCCGTAGATTAGCGGATAGTCGGTACTCGAATTGTCGATGTAAAGCATCCCCGAGCCGGAGGCATTATAGCCGGCGAGGTATCCGAGAAAGACGTTCCCGGCGCCTGTGTTCTGGAAACCGGCCCAACTTCCTACCATGGTGTTGTAGCCTGCATTATTGTAGCTTCCGGCCTTGTACCCGACAAGAGTGTTGCGGTTCCCTGTCACGTTTTGGGAGCCGGCCCCACCTCCGATAAAGGTATTGTATTCCCCCCCGTTGTTATCATGACCGGCATTTTTCCCTATAAAGGTATTGAATCGATTTGCGCCCGGGTCGATCCCGGGTTCGTTAAGGATCGTATATCCGGCTCCATCGCCATACATGGTATAATAGGTATCCTCGGTTCCAGCCAGGTCGAGAAAGGAGGATGCCCCCTGAGAGACATTTTCCTGACTCGGGAAAACACCTCCGCCCTGTTCGAGGATCTCCTCCTTCACCGTCTCTGCAATCTTTTTGATCACCGGACTCTGTATCTCCTGATCGTCCCAGTATTCCGCAATCCGCCTCTCCACGATTTCCCGAACATGAGCGGCCGGCGCCGTTTCATCCACCAGAAACATGCTGCCCGGGCCCCAAGTTCCGTTTCCGTATACGTCCAGCGCCCGCACGTACCAGACGTACATCACCCCGGGATCGAGCGCCCGTTCCAGGTCGGGCGTCCAGGAAAGGGCGGGCGAATCGATCCGGTGCCTCATCACGGGCGGGTACAGCTTTTCCCGTACCTCATAGGCCAGAGACTCGCCGAGAGGCGCCTCAAATACAGCCAGTTCATAGCCGAGCGCCCTTTCCGAGGAAGACCAGCTGAAGGTGGGGCACACGTCCCCCACCATGGCGATTCCTTGATCATTTCCAGGTGAAACCGCCGCAGGACCCAGGGCCCAGGCACCATGAGTCGTCATAACCACCACCGCCGATACGAAAATCCGGAAAAGACACGTTTTCATAAGAGGCCTCCTTCCAATAGGGCTCCCGACAAAAAGAGCTCACCCGTTGAATGACGAAAACCTGTATGTCTGAAAAGCCTTGCATTCCCCCGCAATCGACCGGCTGGGTGTGACATGCAGGCTTCTATACGGCCGGTATCGGTAAGAGGTGAGACGAGGTCACTTTATACAATATTTTGAATGATGTGAAAAGAGCATTTGCGCCCCCGGGAACTCCATCTTGACCATTTGCCCGTTTTGTGCTTTAATCATCGCAAATCTTCAACCATGCGCCGACAGATTCTTTGAGGACTGCCTTTGTTTATTGTTGATACTCAACTCTCTGCGGACACCGCCTATGCCCGTTGAGGGGTTTGTTTCAAACCTCACCTTCCCCGGAGGAACACGCAAGACCTAACCATTCAAACAGCTTTGTATGCCTTGTGAGACGGGTTTTTCCGATTCCCATCATGGCGAGACGCAGATTGTCCCGGTGGACAAGGCATCATCAGGGAAAAGCCTGTCAACACTTCATCTCACTTAGAGGAGGGGTTGGTCGCCATGCCGGCTTTGTGCCAAGAGATGGAAATGAGCTGCTCGAGGGGCTGTTTCTTCACGGGCTCGACAGGTCCGTCCCAAATACACTCCCCGGGAAAACGAGAACGTCCGGGTCGAATTCCTCTTGATTGAGTCCCTTGCCGGAAAGAAGGTATGGGGTAAAGCAAAAAAAACCGCGAGCTGCGCTGTAAGGAATGGGTTTCAAATGTGTCGGTTATTCTCAGGAGCGGTTGTTTGTCCGGATTTTCGGCGATACTTCCAGCAAGGGCGGCACCCCATGGGTCGCTCTTTCCCGAAGCGTCTTTTCCGGGAGCGTAAAAGCCCTGCTTTTTCTCGCCTTGCCCTCTGCCTAGCAGGCGAACAGGGTAGGGAATCCCGTTGATTTTCAAACCGTGTCCGTCCGGAAATGAAAGTTGAATGCTGTCATGTTTCCCTGTCTTGCCCCCTGGGGGGTCGGCCGGGCGGAGGCAATAGCCGGGATGGATGCAGAAATCCCCCCAAAAGAGCCTCTTTCGGATGGAAAATGAACAGAAAAGGAGGTGATCAGGTCAGCCGGCCAAACGACCTTTTGTCAGCCAACCCCTTATGAAGGAGGGTTTTTGCCATGAAAGACAAGAAATGGATCGGCACCTTTGCCGCGGTGTTTCTGGTGGCCGCTGTGGCCCTGGCGGGCTGGCAGTTCGCCCTGCCCGGTGCAGCCCAAGGAATCAGCGTGTCCGAATATCTTCTTCCGGAGTACAAGATCGTCAAACCGGTCATGCCGAGGTTTTGCCCTAAAGGGCTGCCGGATCCCGAGGTGACGCTGGTGGGAACCGAGACCTATGTCGTGGGCGGCAAGAAATTCGTGCGGTATTTCCTCTCCGTGGACAACCGCTACGAGTATCCGGATTACCTGTTTCTTCCCGCGCCGTCTCTCCCGCCCTGCGGCCTGAATCCCAATGCGTCGCGTACGTGGGTGCAAATCTATGACCAGGATGCCAAATACGTCTACGGGTTTTGCGCCCTCTCCGCCGCGGAAAATCTGGGAAGCCTCTGGTTCGCGGTCGAAGCGGGAAAGACCCCGCCCGACAGCGTGACCGTGATTTTTTGGGACCGCTGGTGCAAGGTCAAGTACACGTCGGATCCGGTTCCGATCGCAGAAGGCCTGGTAGGGACTCCTCCGTCGGAAGACATCCACGTCAAGTCGAAGTGGGATGCGACCTCGCCTGTGATAAACGGAAACGCCTCCGGGACCGAATGGGCCGAAGCGGGACGCCTGGACCTTCTGGACAACCTGGGCGTGCGACGCGGGTTCCTGTACGTGAAAAACGATTCGGAATTCCTCTACATTCTCCTGGCGATGACCATGGATGACCAGGCCGGCCCCAATGCCGACGATGACATGTCGGGCATCGCCTTCGACATCCAGATGGACGGTGTCAAGACCCCCTACGAGGACCTCAAGTACGGCACCGCTTCCGGCAGCGAGGTCTTGGGAATCCAGTACTCCACCGGCGGGCCCGGCTGGTCAACGGTCGCACCCACGGCCCTTTCATCCTATGCGGAAGGGTTCGGGCCGACCATCGCGGCGAACAACAACCACAAATTCTACGAATACAAGCTGAGCTACGATGAGATCGGGATCGATTTCGAGTCCGTGCTTGCGGATCCCTCCAAGCTTTTCCATGCGCGCATGAATGTTATGGTGCGCTCGCTGGCTCCCCCTTTCAGCCTCTATTACCCGTCGAGTTATGCCGGAAGCTGGGGGAGCCCTATGATTCTGGTATCCCTGGATCTCGGTCCGGACCCGGTGTATGCGGGCTGCCCCATTATCAAGGGCATCGGCCTGGTTCCCCGGACCTTTATCGATCCTGTGACGGGGCTTGCGACCACAGGCCCGGACGATGCGTTTCCGAACCTGAAGGACGCCCCCTTCGGCGGTCACCTCCGGGTCAAGGGCTGTATGGATGAGCTGAGAGCCCGGGGAATCGAGTACTATGCCATCGCCTACTGGAACAACGACATTGTCTATCACCTGGAGGTTGTGGATGATGTCCGAACCAACTACTACTGGGACACGGTTCAGCGGAAATATATCCGCGACAATGTGACGCCCCAGCATGTTTCCCTGGGAAGTTTGGAACTCCAGCTCTATCCTGTTCCCGACGGTGCGCTCGACTGGTACTTCCCGGATCTCCTTTTCGATTGGCGGACCACGAGCACCCCGGCCGTGAACTCCGGAAAATATACCATGGTGCTTTTGGGCTTCAAAAAAATCGGCCCAACGAATTACCAGTACGTACCAACGCACCTGTCTGAAAGCCTCCTCGTGGTCCAGATCGACAATACGCATCCGGTCATGAGGATAAACAGCATCAGCCACATGGGGGCGGAAGTCGGGCCGTGCGGTTTTGTGCGCCTCGAAAGCTCAACGGATACCCTCGTGGTGAATGTGAGCGCCTACGATATCGATCAGCACCTGAGGAACTTCAGCCTGCAGGGGCTCTACGGCGACAACCAGAGCTTCACGTGCTACGCGGAGAACTACAACGACTACCTCGGCGGCGGGGGAACGCGACCCGACTGGGTCGGGTATTATCCGGACGCCGATTTCGTGTGCCGCGGTGATGCGAATAACGACCACTGGGAAACCACGTGCGCCTATGACTTCTGGCTCCATGGCTGGGATCGGGCCATTAACGGCTACGGCCATATCCACCACAAAGGCTGGCACAGGACCATTACGGTCCTCATGCCGGAATTTGAACTGCCTTGAGAGAGACGGAGTGCTTCCTGATCCTTGAACAGGCCGCTTGCTGATGAAAAGCGGCGACGGGCCATGATCCCGCTCACACGCGCGGGATGCATGGCCCGTCTTTTTAAGATCTCATTGAAATCCACGCCCTTTGGGCGTGGTGGAGTAGGACTGGCT
>CAYVUX010000364.1:0-4458 GCA_964455075.1 uncultured Desulfobacteraceae bacterium
CCTTGCCCTCAAGGACGGTCAAAAACACGCCGTAATCCTCCGGATGCGGCGGGATGTCCATCCCCGCCTTCAGGCATATCAAAGCCGCGTGGAACCCCTTCGCGTTCAGGAAGTGCTTCTTGATGGGCTTCTCCTGCGAGAACTCGATCTCCCCGTTCAAATCATATGTTTTCATCTTTTGTTTCCTTTGAGCATGGCCTTTACAAAACGCCTGTTCCTGAAAATCCTGATCGACACCAGGATTATGAACGCCAAACCAATCCAGACATGCAGGTCAACTATTAACCGGGATTGCGGCTCCGCCCCCCTTACATAATTAAGAAATAGCGGGACCGAAGTCAGCGCGGTTATCGCGAATGCCAGGATGCACATCTTTTCCAAGGGGCGATTAATCTTCATTGTCCCCCCCAAAGCGCTCTTCATAGAACCTTGCCATCTCGTTCACCATCTTCCGCCTTTCGATTATCATCTCAAGCCATTTCTTCAGGTAAGTCCCGCCCTTTTTTGTCGCCGTGTACATTCTCTTGTCCGGCCCGCCTTCGTTTTTTTCCCATGCGGATTTGAGCAGGCCCTCCCCCTCCATTCTCCTCAGGGTGGTGTACATGGTGCCGCTTTTGACCTCATGCCCGCCCGGACCCATGCTGCCTATCCTTTTGAGTATATCATAGCCGTAGGCTGGGCTTTCGTACACTATCCTCAATATGAGGAAGCGGAGCCATCGCCTTTCGGGGTAGCCGCAGTCGCAGTCTTCGCACATGACAATATATATCAATGTTATCTATATAAATGTTAGCTATATCCCTCTTTGGCATGAACTATACTGCCGTGAATGCAAGTATTGTACGAAACCGGATTGGAACGCTTAAAAAACACTCTCTTCTATATCCCTCTTCAGCGCTATTCTATTTGTATTGCCATAAGGCTCTAGACTGATTACCCCCCTGGCCTCCAGCCCCTTGACTGCCCTATGGGCCCTTAGTTTTGTCATACCTTCCATCCTGCCGATCTCCGACTGCAATGCGCTTCCCCCGTTTTCTATGATTCTTTCTACGACTTTTTTCTCATCTGGCTTTAGCAGTTTCAGAACGCCATTGCCATTATTCGCCCTCGAGCCCTTTTTTACCGGACCCGATTTGATTCTGTGGTCCACCATCCGGGTAATGGCATTGAGGTTCTTCTCCATCTTTTCCTCCAATCTCCTCGAGATTATATAATACGAAAGAGGAACTACCATGATTACCGTTAAAATCAGCGATATCCAAAGCAGATAGTTCGGTATCATCTTTGGACAGAGTCCATGGCCACCCCCGGGCAACCCGGCAAAATCCCCAAACAGGCTATGCCAGACTATGAACCCGACTCCAATAAGGCTCATGAAGGATATTAACAGGACTACATTTCTATTTTTGAGGTCCACGCTATCTTAGAGAGCCAAACTATTTAAATATGCATATCGGTTTCTATCCATTGAAATCGAGTTTCATAATATTGAAACACAAAATATGTTTCATCGGTCATTTATATAGGGTTTCATAATATTGAAACACAAAACATCCGTTTCGGCAAAACCTTATATATCGTTTCATACTAAGTATATTAGTAAAAATAAATAGGAGGTTAAAATGAATGAGAAAATAGTGGGGATGAGCATTGGGGCTTTATTGATTGTCGCCTTGTTCGCGTCAATCGGCGTTGCATTCGCACAGGACTCTGAGGGTGCACCGGACTCCGAAACTGAGGCAGTTTCTGCGGCAGCACCCGGAGCAGGCTATGTTGATGCCGATGACGACGGAGTATGCGACAATGCCGGCGACTGCCCATATAAGGAATCCGGCGGCTTTGCAGATGCCGACGGTGATGGGGTCTGCGACAATTCGGACAACTGCCAGATGCGCCAAAAAAAGGGCGGATGCCACGGCTCCGAAGGCTGCATCCGGATGAAAGACGGATTCAAGGGCGGATGCCATATGATGACATAGGGGAGAATAATCAGGGGGCAACCCCCTCTTCTTTTTTTTGACTAACTAGAATAACACATTTATTCACAAAGAATGCGGGATAATCTCGTGAAAACATTTTTATATCGTCATATCTAAATATGACGATTTATACTGGGGAGCAATCAAGATGAAAAATACGCATTTGGCCGCTGCTTTTGCGGCATTGGTTTTGATGGCCGGGGCAGCCATCCTTCTGGCTGACAGCCCCGTCGGTACTGCAGGAAGCGGAGACGATGTTTTGCAAACCGAAAGTTCGGATGACTCGGGAGAAACCGAAAGTTCGGAGGATTCAGGGATGGTGGATGTGGAGACGAACCCATCGGGAGCAGCTGTATCTGGAGGAAATACTGCTCCGGCAGGAGGAAATACAGCCCCCGGGACTGCAGTAATATACTTCTTCTGGGGCGACGGCTGCCCGCACTGCGCAGCTCAAAAACCCTTCCTTGAGCAGTTGGAGAGGGATTATCCCGGCCTGGAAGTCAGGATGTACGAGACTTGGAAAGACGCTGGAAACGCGGACTATCTCATGGAGATGGCCAAGGCATACGGCACTACCGCGCGCGGCGTCCCGATGACGTTTATCGGCGATTATGAGCCCACTGTGGGTTTTGCTGATTATATGAAAGACGGCATCGAAAGCAAGGTAGCCTATTGCATC
Organism: uncultured Desulfobacteraceae bacterium; assembly: GCA_964455075.1. Taxonomy (GTDB): domain Bacteria; phylum Desulfobacterota; class DSM-4660; order Desulfatiglandales; family Desulfatiglandaceae; genus CAYVUX01. The sequence goes on from CAYVUX010000364.1 coordinate 2,659, forward strand.
GAGAACGGATGCATAGACCCGGCGTCAAAACTAAACTAGGCGAAAACGATGGACGAACCGACCGCAACAATCGATGTGAGGGGCGAGATATGCCCCTACCCTGACATAAAGACGCGAAAGAAAGTGAAGGAGATGAAATCCGGCGAGGTCCTGGAGGTCCTCACGGACTATCCCCTCTCTCTGGAGAGGATTCCCCGGAACGTGGAAAAGGACGGCCACAAGGTGCTGAAGGTGGAAAAAACCGGCGGCGCTGACCACCGGATATTGATTAAAATAGCTTAACAAGCAGAATAGGGGATGAGAAAAGGGGATGAGAAAACACGCGATTGTCCTGGGCTTGCTTGCATCTCTGCTGTTAATCGTGCTTTTAGCAGAGACTCTATCAACCGGATTTTCTCCGAGCGGCGCTGTTTTGGCTGTGGCCCCCGACCCCGCAGCGCGCATTAGCGACCCTGCGGGCGAAGAGACTGCGTTTGAAGGAATATCGGCAAAACTGGGATATTGCCCGACTATGGAAGGCCGTGCACGGCTGCTGGAAAGCGCCTGGGGATTGGAGGCAGTGGGCTTCGAAACCGCTTCGCAGACCCTGGGAGCGCTCGCAGCGGGCGAAATAGATATCGCACTAATCGGCCGCATGGCAACGGACGGCGAAACGGGGGCGGAAGTCGGCCATCTGCGCCTCGAAGACGGCTACACGCTGATATCCGACCAAAAAAGGCTGGTAGATTACGCGTCCCTTGCGGGGATGACCATACACACCTCTCTTCCCGAAGATGTGGCTAGAGGGTTGATGCCGGACGCCAATTTAATCTTCTATGGCTCTTTTCAAGATGCGGTGTCTTCGGGTATCCATGAAGCCGTGCTTATCGACTGGGACGATTATAACGGGGAATACGGGCTTTTAATCCCCATGCTCGGCGGAAAAAAGGTGGAAAAATTCAGGGTTCCTGTGCTTTATTATGCGATGTCGGACGGCATGAGCGAGGATTACATTAATTATATAGGAGGCGCTTTGAAATGATTGAAGCCGCGGGGATTCTAAGCGGGCTTGCAGTGGGCCTCTTGTTCGGCTTTGCCCTGCAGAAGGGCAGGTTCTGCATGAACTCAGCCTTCAGGGACCCCCTGGTATTCAAGGACTATACGCTTCTCAAGGCGGTCGCACTGGCCCTAGTCGTCCAGCTTATAGGTTTTCACCTGCTTTCCTCTTTTGGGGTCATATCCCTTGCCCCCAAGTCGTTTTATCCCCTGGGCGCTATACTGGGAGGGTTCATATTCGGCATAGGCATGGTCATCGCGGGCGGATGCGCAAGCGGCACCGCGTATCGCGTGGGCGAGGGGATGGTCAGCTCGATGCTGGCGCTGCTGGCTTTTGCCTCGGTGGCCTTCATCGCAAAGGACGGGTTCCTCTCTCCGCTTACCGGCGAAATGCATTCTGTCGACCTGGGAAATATGACCCTGTCCTCCGCCGCAGGCACCGGCAGCTGGTTTTTCGTCCTGCTGTTCTCCGCCGCCATACTGTTTCTGCTGTTTAGGAAAAAGGATTCCGCCCCCAAGGAAAAGAAAGGCGTTTTCGAGAGGGTCTTTAAATCGGGCTGGAGCTGGAGAAGCGCGGGCCTGGCAATAGGAGCGACAGGGATGCTGGCATTCGTGTTCTCGTCCATGGCCGGAAGGAATTATGCGCTTGGCATAACTATGGGTTTTGAGACCATAGTCAAAAGTGTTCTCACCGGCCAGAACTTTCTGACCTGGGAGAGCTTTGAAGTGATGGGCCTGATTGCGGGGGCATTCATCGCGGCATAT
>CAYVUX010000365.1:0-4219 GCA_964455075.1 uncultured Desulfobacteraceae bacterium
GCCAAGGACGGAGACACCGGAGAACTCTTTGTTGTTCAAGCCCGGCCCGAGACGGTGCAGTCCCAAAAGGAGGCGTCCACCCTTCAGACCTACACGCTCGAAGGGAAAGGGAAGGAAATCGTTCGCGGGGTGAGCATCGGACAGGCCATCGCAGCGGGCGAGGCCTGCAATATCAAGAGCGCTGAGGAGATCGACCGATTCAAAGACGACAGCATCCTGGTGACCGAGATGACCGATCCTGACTGGGTCCCCATCATGAAACGCGCCAAGGGGATTGTAACGGACTCCGGCGGCAGGACGTGCCATGCGGCCATTGTGAGCCGGGAATTGGGGATCCCCGCAGTCGTGGGGACCGGTGATGCCACCGAAGCGATATCCACCGGAGACGAAATTACCCTCTCGTGCGCAGAGGGAGACGAGGGATACATTTACCAGGGCTTGCTGGAATACGACGTGGAAGACGTGAGCCTGGAGGATATTCCCGAAACGCGCACCCGCATCATGATGAACATCGCCAGCCCGGGTGCGGCCTTTCGATGGTGGCGCCTGCCCTGCCAGGGCATCGGGCTGGCCCGTATGGAATTCATCATCAACAACATCATCAAGGTTCATCCCATGGCCTTGGTCCGCTTCGATGAACTGGACGATGATGAGGCCAAGAAACAGATCGCGGAACTCACCCGGGGATACCAGGACAAGACCGAATACTTTGTGGATCACCTTGCCATGGGAATCGCCAAGATCGCCGCTTCCCAGTATCCGGATCCGGTAATCGTTCGCATGAGCGATTTCAAGACCAACGAGTACGCGGACCTCATCGGCGGAGCCCGATTCGAACCCAAAGAAAACAACCCCATGCTTGGCTTTCGTGGTGCCTCGCGCTACTATAGCGATCGGTACCGCGAGGGATTCTCCCTGGAATGCCGGGCCATCCAGCGGGTCCGGGAGGAGATGGGCCTGGACAACGTGGTGGTCATGATCCCGTTCTGCCGGACCCTCGAGGAGGCGGACCGGATCTTGAACGTGCTTGGCGAAAACGGGCTGAGGCGCGGGGAAAACGGCCTGGAAGTGTACGTCATGTGTGAAATCCCCGCCAACGTGACGCTGGCCGACCGGTTCGGAGAGCGATTCGACGGCTTCTCCATCGGTTCCAACGACCTGACCCAGCTCGTCCTGGGGGTGGACCGCGACTCCTCGGAGCTGGCTCCACTGTTCGACGAGCGGAACGACGCGGTCAAGGAGGAAATCCAACGCTTGATCCCCAAGGCCCACCAAAAGGGATGCAAAGTGGGCATCTGCGGGCAGGCCCCCAGCGACTATCCCGAATTCGCCGCCTTCCTGGTGAGGGAGGGCATTGATTCCATTTCGCTCAATCCGGACAGCATCATCAAGGTCAAAAAACTGGTGGACGAAACCGAAAAAACACAAGGCGCGCGCTCTTAAGGGAGTTCGAAACAACCTGACGGCAAGGAGAAAAAACAGCATGGGGGATTTGATTATCATCTCGAATCGTGGGCCTTTCGGCTTTTCACACAACCTCCTGGAGAAGGCCCGGCGGAATGTAGAGCGGGGCGAGGACTTCGAGCCCCCGCCATTCGGACAAGGGGGGTTGGTGCAGGCCATGTCCGGGCTCTTAAGGCCTGGCTCATGGAAAACCACCTGGCTGGGGGCGTCCATGGGCGACCGGGATGTGGATGTGGCCCGGGATCACTACCGTCCCCTGTTTCAGAGCATGGTTGAGAAAGGCAAGGCTCCGGAACGCTTTCCGCTCATCGAACTCGAGCGGGGCAACCGCATGCACTTTCGATACGGGGAGTATGACTTTTTCATGCGGTTTGTCTTTTTTGATACCAGGCACATGCACAGCTACTACAGCCGGTTTGCGAACGGCTTTCTGTGGCCGCTGCTTCACCTAACCCGGGCTCCCCTCTTTTACAAGAAGTGCCGGGGCTTTCCTCGACCACAATTCAATAAAAGCGACTTTGTCCAGTACACAAGTAGCGGCGTGACCTTCGCCAACACGATCCTGGACGAGATTCAGAAAAGCGGTGCCCTTCAAAAAACAGGGGAGGAGACTGTCATCTGGAATCAAGACTATCACCTGATGCGGGTTTCTGAAACCTTCAAGGCCCTCCTGGAGGAAGAGAAGGTCTCCGAAGAAGCGAAGAAACATATCCATGTAGGACAATTCATCCATACGCCGTTTTTCAACATCCACGATATTCAAGGGTTCATACGGGAAGACAAGCGGGCTCGGATCAAATCCCGCAGCTACGACCCATTCGCAGAGAGCGTTGAGAGTGTTCTTAAGAAATTAACCTGGGGCATGCTGCACAACGATTTCATCGGCTTTCATACCAAGGAATATTGCGACAACTATTTGGCTGCCCTCGAGGAGTGGTTCCCCGTGGAAATTCGGATGGCGGATCAATCCTACGAGGTGTATCGTCAGGGCGGCGTGACCACGGTTGGAGTCTTTCCCATTGGACTCGACGTCGACAAAATTCTTGCCGAGGTCGCACCCGGCAAGTCGCTCAACCACCGTGTGAACGGCGCCGATTTGCAGCAGAAAATGGAGGAGGACAAGGTTTCCGGAAAAGTGGTATTCGGCGGCCTCGAGAGGCGCGACTACACCAAGGGGCTCTTGGAAAGAATGCGGGTCTTTCTCCACGCCCGCAACCGCCTCCAGGAACGCACACGTAGGGCCCGATTCTACCAGGCGTCTTCTCCGAGTCGCATGTCCAACCCGGAGTACCTGCATCTTCAAACGCTGCTGGCGGACGAAGTCGCAAAAGTGAACCGCCGCCTGCCCGAGGAGGAAAGCATCGTCCATCTGGACCAGGGAATCCCGGCCCCACAGAACTACCGGTTCATGAGAAACGTAGACGTGATGCTCGTCACCCCCCTGGAGGACGGCATGAACCTGGTTGCGTTCGAGTACATTCTCTCTCAGAAGTACAAGGATCCTGCGCAGCGCGGTCTCCTGGCCTTGAGCACAAGCGGGGCCTCCCGGGTGCTTCGGAGGAAAGGATTCGGGTTGGAAGACGGGATCGTCTACATCAACCCGCTGAAGCCGAAGGAGGCCGGCGTAAGGATCGCGGAGGCCGTGGAAAATGGGCACGGCCTCTCCGATCGTCTTGTTGACTACGTGGAAACGGAGAGGCGCGTGGACGACTGGGCCGAGAAGAACATCGAAGCAATCCTGAACGCCCGCGCCACGGCGACGGAAACTGGAAGAGTCTGAAAACACCTGTCGTTTCCTCGAACAGACGTCCGCCGCCGCCGGGTCCATGCCCTTTCCCTGAAAACGGGTGCCAAAATCAATTCGACCCTATGAGGGATCTCGACCCCGCATGCCGGAGTCGCCCGGCTGTCGACATCGCGACCGCGCTCAGAAACGAGCCGTGTGGCCCCGAAAGCCGGTTAACATTTTGCCCAAGGAGTCGGAAATGATCGCGGATGAAGAAAGAGCCAGAGAACGCATGGTCAAGGAGCAACTTATTCCCCGTGGCATTCGCGACGCGCGTGTTCTGGACGCCATGAGGAGGGTTCCGCGTCACCGATTCGTGCCCATGGGCATGGAGGCCGCAGCGTACGAAGACCGCCCCCTTCAGATTGGACACGATCAGACCATATCCCAGCCCTACATGGTCGCCCTCATGACCGAGGCTCTTGAACTCACCGGCGGCGAGAAAACCCTTGAGATCGGGACGGGGAGCGGATATCAGGCGGCTCTTCTCGCGGAGCTCTCCCAATGGGTCTACACGGTGGAGCGGGTTGAGGAACTTCAGGAGAGGGCCCGGAGGATCCTCGAAGCGCTGGGCTACACGAATATCTCCTATCACATATCGAACGGCACGCTGGGCTGGGAGGAGCACCAGCCTTACAACGCAATTATGGTGACGGCGGGTGCTCCACGTATTCCGCGGCCCCTGGTGGAGCAGCTCGCGGAGGGAGGACGCCTCCTGGTTCCCGTAGGGGACCGGTTCGGACAGGTTTTGACGAAAGTGACCAAAAAAGGCGGGAACTTGGAGACCCAGGGATTGTGCGGGTGCCGGTTCGTGTCCCTTCTGGGCGAACACGGATGGTGATCCGGTTCCGCCTATGTACCTCCGAGCGTCTCAGAGCCGTTCCATACGCGTCCCGGCGTTGCCGTACATCGCGTCATTGTTGAACAGACAATAGACCGTGTCGTGGTTTTCCGCCAGACCTTTCAGCC
>CAYVUX010000365.1:4229-4435 GCA_964455075.1 uncultured Desulfobacteraceae bacterium
GCCTCGAAGCGAGCTCGCGGATCTCCTCCAGCGGGTAGTCGTAGCGGTTTTCGTTTCCCGGGAGCTTCAGCCTTCTTCCAGGCGGACCAGGAGGGACTCATGAGTCGGGAACCCTTCGACTTTTTTTTTGACTGAGGCTCCTTTTATCCATATAGTATTCGGCCAGAGGTGCGTTACGTGGAAAAAAGGCACGGTTCGAGCCTGTT
>CAYVUX010000366.1:0-4434 GCA_964455075.1 uncultured Desulfobacteraceae bacterium
GTATTGAATCATCGCTCTAATGATCAAGGACGGTACGCCAAAGCAATCTCGCGGTCCCGAACTCTCCACGAACCGGGCCCCGGGGAGTGGGGGCGGGGCGGTCTTGAGGGCTTGTTCGAGTTCTTCCGGGATATGTGTGGCAGTACTCTGTGTGCGGCAGGCAAAATGAAAGGGGCTGAATACACCGGGATGGATCAAGAACGGAAAAACGGTTGACTTGCGCGAAATGGCTATGTTATGGTCAAAAATAAGTGAATGAAAGCTCATTCATAATTTGTTTTTAGTTTATAAACGATTGATTTCTTTCAGTCTTTATCCGCTTCTGGCGGACCGATACACATATTGAAACCCGGGCTCCCGCCCCAAGGGTGGGCCCGAACCACCTTCAGGTGGCGAAGGAAGAGGGCTATTTAGGAATTGAAAAATCCTTGTGGCCCCACCGAACTCGTGGATGGGCACTGATTCGGCGGCGACAGCGGGAGTTCCCTTCCGGATCACCCAAAGAATATCTCAAGGAGGTCCCTTCATGGAGAAAAAAATCAAAAAAGCCGGTGTAATCGGCGCAGGGGTCATGGGCGCAACCATCGCAGCCCAATTAGCCAATGTGGGCATAGAGACGGTTCTCCTGGACATCGTCCCTCCCGAACTCACCGAGGATGACCGGAAGAAAGGGCTGACAAAGGAGAACAAGGCGTTCAGGAACAAACTCGCAAAAAGCGGCCTGGACACGGCCTTGAAGTCCAAACCCGCCTCCTTTTACATCCCGGAGAATGCAAAGCGGATTACGATAGGCAATCTGGAGGACCACCTGGACCTGCTAAAAGAGGTGGATTGGATCATCGAGGTGGTCATCGAAAGACTGGACATCAAGAAGAAGGTGTTCGAGAAGATCGAAACGGTCATGTCCGAAAACGCCGTCGTCACCTCAAACACTTCGGGGATCCCCGCCGCATCCATGTGCGAGGGAAGGAACGAGACCTTTCGAAAACGCTTTGCCATCACCCATTTCTTCAACCCACCCCGGTACATGAAGCTCCTCGAGATCGTACCCGGCCCGGACACGCTGCCGGAGGTGGTCGAACTCCTGGCCGAGACATGCGAAAAGACGCTTGGCAAGGGGATTGTCTACGCCAAGGATACCCCGAATTTCGTGGCAAACCGGATCGGCACCTTCGGCATGCTCCATGCCATCCGGGTCATGACCGAGCTGGGGCTTAGTGTCGAAGCCGTGGACAAATTGACCGGTCCGGTCATTGGGCATCCGAAGAGCGCGTCCTTCCGAACAGCGGACCTGGTGGGGCTCGATACCCTCGTACACGTAGCGAGCAATGTTTATGACGGGGCGCCCCAGGACGAGAAGCGGGACGTGTTTGAACCCCCGGACCTGATCCGGAAGATGCTCGACAAGAATCTCCTGGGAGAGAAATCCAAGCAGGGCTTCTACAAGAAGACCAAGGACAGCGAGGGCAAAAAGGCGATCCTCTCGTTGGATACCAAGAGTCTGGACTACACCCCCCAGGAAAAGGTCAAGCTGCCCTCCCTGGAAACGGCAAAAACCGCCGGGGGCACGGAGGAAAAAATCAAGGCCCTCTACTATGCCGACGACCTCGCCGGGCAGTTCACGTTCAGGACCATGTCCGAAATGCTCATCTACGCGACGAACCGCATCCCGGAGATCGCAGACGATATCGTCAACGTAGACAACGCCATGAAGTGGGGTTTCGCCTGGAAACTGGGGCCCTTCGAGGTCTGGGATGCCATAGGGGTGCAGAAATCCGTCAAGAAGATGAAAGAGGCGGGCTACGACATTCCTCAATGGGTCCAGGAGATGATCGACAAAGGGAACGAATCCTTTTACAAGATGGAGGCCGGCCTCCCTTACTACTACGATTTGGACTCGAAGGAATACCAACAGGTCCCGGTGAAGCCGGGCATCATTTCCCTCTCTTCTTTGAAGGACCGGGAAAAGAAAGTCGCCGGGAACACCGGGGCATCCCTCATTGATCTCGGAGACGGCGTGGCCTGCCTGGAATTCCACACCAAGATGAACGCCATCGGCGAAGACATCATCGGGATGATTGTGAAGTCTGCAGACATTGTAAGCCGCGATTTCGACGGACTGGTGATCGCCAATCACGCGGACAACTTCTCCGTGGGCGCCAACATCGCCATGGTCCTCTTCGCCGCCCAGGAAGAAGAGTGGGATGACCTGGAGTGGGCGATAAAGGGTCTTCAGGATGCGCTCATGAAACTCAAATACCTGGAAAAACCCGTGGTAGCCGCTCCCGCCGGAATGGCGCTGGGAGGAGGTTGCGAGGTTTGCCTCGCCGCGGATCGCGTAAGATACGCAGCCGAAACCTACATGGGGCTCGTGGAGGCCGGGGTCGGTGTCCTCCCTGCAGGCGGGGGCACCAAGGAGCTCCTGCTTCGCAACACGGAGCACCTTTTCGAGGTTCAGAAAGGCGGGCTCTACCCCTTACAGATCGAACTCAAGCCTTTCGTGGCCCGGGCCTTTGAAACCATCGCCATGGCCAAGGTCTCGACTTCGGGTCCCGAGGCCGTGAAAATGGGATTTCTCCGTCCAACGGACAAGATGACGGTGAATCGGGATTACCTGATCGCGGACGCAAAGAACACGGTGATGGCAATGAACCTCGAAGGCTATACCCCTCCCATGCCCAAAGACGACATTCGGGTGGCCGGGGAAGACACATTTGCCATGATCAAGCTCGGACTCTGGTCCATGCACGAGTCGGGATACATCACCGACCATGACATCACCGTATCGGGAAAGATCGCCTATGTCCTGTGCGGGGGGAGCGTCCAGGCCGACACCAAGGTTACGGAGCAGTATCTTCTCGACCTGGAGAGGGAAGCGTTTCTCAGTTTGTGCGGGGATCCCAAAACCCAGGCTCGCTTGCAACACATGCTCACAACCGGAAAGCCGCTCCGAAACTGATTCGCCGATAGTGCTCGTCCGCAAATATTCTTCGGGCACTTGCGAGCTTCCAATTAGCGATTTTTCGAACAAGGATTGCAGGGAGGAAAAAAACATGAAAGAAGCCGTCATCGTTGCTGCCTGCAGAACGGCAGTAGGAAAGGCACCGCGCGGTACGCTGAGAAACACGCGGCCTGAACATATGGGATGCACCGTGTTGGGCGACTTGTTGAAACGGGCCAATGACCTCGATCCCAACCTCATTGACGACGTCATCATCGGCTGCACATTTCCCGAGGGCTCTCAGGGTCTCAACCTCGGCAGGGTTCTGGTCATGTCCATGGGCTGGCCGGACCGTATTCCAGGCGTCACCGTGAACCGGTTCTGCTCGTCGGGGCTCCAGTCCATCGCCATCGGCGCTGAAAAAATCATGTGCGGATTCTCGGACGTAGTCGTTGCGGGAGGCGTGGAGAGCATGAGCCGCATTCCCATGGGCGGAAGCCTGATGTATCCCAACCCTGCCCTGGTGGACACGAGGCCGGGCTCGTTTACCGGCATGGGCCTCACGGCCGAGAACGTGGCCGAGAAGTACGGGATTACCCGGGACGAGCAGGACGAATTCGGTGCGAAGAGCCAGCAGAAGGCGGGGGCCGCCGTCAAGGCGGGTCGATTCAAGAGCCAGGTCGTTCCCATAAAGGTCAAACAGCAGAAGCAGCTTCCCAACGGGCGGTTCGCCTTTGATGAAATAGAATTTGACACCGATGAGGGGGTGAGGCCCGGGACCACCAAGGAGAGCATTTCCCACCTGCGCCCCGCATTCAAGCCGACCGGAACCGTAACGGCCGGGAATTCGTCCCAGACCAGCGACGCCGCCGCCGCCGTGCTGCTCATGTCCAAAGAAAAAGCCAAAGAACTGGGGCTCAAACCCATGGCCACTTTTCGCTGGCACGCCGTGGAGGGGTGTCCGCCGGAATACATGGGCGTCGGGCCGGCCGTGGCCATTCCCAAGGTGCTTCGCATCAGCGGAATGACCCTGGACCAGATTAATTTGATCGAGTTGAACGAGGCTTTTGCGGCCCAGGCCATTTACTGCATCAGGGATCTGGGGATCAACCAGGAAATCACCAACGTGAACGGAGGCGCCATCGCCCTTGGCCATCCGCTGGGCTGCACGGGATCCAAACTCACCACGCAGCTGATCTATGAAATGCAGGAGCGCAAACTCCGCTGGGGGCTGGTTTCCATGTGTATCGGGTTTGGCATGGGGGCCGCCGCCATCTTCGAGGTGGAAGACTACTAAGAGCCTATCGGAAAATCTGCAGCCGGTGGGCCTCGCATCCTTGAAGGGACCAAGGGAACTGCAGAAAGAAACCGGACTGCGCTCCGGGGCAGCGGTCCACAAAACCGTTGACAACTCGCACAGACGATCCGGGGGAACAACACTTAGGGCTCACTCAAAAATAAATTCACAGAATTGACGCTCAGATTTGGGTCGG
>CAYVUX010000367.1:0-4421 GCA_964455075.1 uncultured Desulfobacteraceae bacterium
CGACGCTATGCAAAGCACCGGAAAATGGTCCACCTGCTCAAAGGGTTTGTAGGAGAGATCACGTACGACGGTCCGTTTTCAGGCTTTATGGACTTAATTCGTCTCGGTGAATTCCTGCACGTGGGCAAGGCCACGGCCTTCGGGCAGGGATGGTACGAAATTGTATCTCTTGGATCGAAGTGATCCAGGGACCCGAAGCTTCCAGGATTGCCGACCGCCCATTTGCGATTGCCGATTGAAAAGCCATGGAAAAAGATGATGTATCTCCAAGAAAACCAAAAGCATTTTCTGGAAGGCTCTATGGAGGGAGGATCATGGCAAAACAGCAGCAACGGCACAGGAAAGAAGGCAACGTGGTTCATCTCCACCCAGAGCAGGCTGAGCCCCAGCCCCCTGCCCAGTACGATCTTTTCACCGGAGAGGCGAAGGTCTTGCCCGTGGTGGTGGACCAGGACTTTGAAGAGGAGCTCAGGGTCAGCGATGAGATCTTGTTGGCCCGCAGTGCGGACGGTGCGCAGGTGGTGCTCTCCGGGTTCGGCCTTTTTCTCAGCAAGAAAAGCGACCGACTCCTGGTCCGAAAAAGCAAGGAACTGTTGTATGAATTCCCCTTGTTTCGCTTGAGCGAGGTGACCATCGCCTCTAAGGGAATCGCCCTTTCCACGGACCTCATCCTGGAGCTCTGCCAGAGGGGGATCCAGATCAATTTTCTCCATGGAACAGGAAAACCCTATGCAAAGCTTGTCTCCCCCATGCTCACCGCCACCATCCATGCCCGCAGGGAACAGATTCGCGCCCTGGAAGACGAAAGGGGAATTCATTTCAGCAAGCTTGTGGTGGTAGGCAAGCTAAAGAATCAACGAAAGCTTTTGCTCTACTTCGGCAAGTACCTGAAAAAGACCCGACCTGACTGCCACGAAGCCTTGGAAGAAAAGGCCCGATGGCTCCATGGATATGCCAGGAAAGCCACAGAGGTCGAAGGAAAAACCCTCTCTTCGGTGCGGGATGTGCTTATGGGGATAGAAGGGGTCTCTGCTCGAATCTATTGGGAGGGGGTCCAGGAGATCATCAAAGGCAAGGCGGATTTTTTCGGCCGGGTCTATCGCGGAGCCACCGACCAGGTGAACGCCATGTTGAATTACGGTTACGGGATCCTTTACAGCCAGGTCTGGGGGGCCGTCATTTCGGCAGGGCTCGAACCTTTTGCCGGCTTCCTTCATGTGGACAGGCCCGGCAAGCCATCTCTGGTCCTGGATCTGGTGGAGGAATTCCGCCAACCCATTGTGGACCGCACCGTCATCTCCTTTATCAACCTCGGCGAAACCATTGGAATGGAACGGGGACTTTTGGATACCAAGACCAGAAAAGAGATCAGCCGGAAGGTCCTGGAGCGACTGGAATCGCGGGAGACCTACAGGAAGAAAAAATACCAGGTCCGCTCCATCATCCAGATCCAGGCCAGGGCCCTGGCCTCTTTTCTCCGGGGAGAAGGCAGCTATCGCCCCTTCTCTTTCAGATGGTGATGGGGGTGCAGAGCCGATGGCAAAAATCGTCAAAAAGGAAGACATGATCAAGACGGGCATCTCGTCCCTTGATCTCATCGGCCGACCCGGGGAGACGGTAACGTATGTGTTTTATGATATTGAGGAGGATCGCATCAGGAACAGGGCTGCCAGGACCTGCAAGGATTTCGGGCTGGAGAGGACACAATTCAGCGGATTTATCGGGTACTTGTCCAAAAACAAGCGGGAAGAACTGGCGGTCCGGCTTCGGGATGTACTCGGGGAAAACAATGGAAAAATTTTGATCCAGCCGGTCTGTGAAAAGGACTTCAGGCAATTCAAGGAATTCATCCACAAAGAGGAAGCCAGCGCCAAGGGGTAGGCGAGAAATTCCGCCCTGCAAATGGTGAGCCCGCGGGAGTCTCATTATGAGGAGAGGCACCACAATCCAATTGCGAGTTACAGATCTCAAGCAGTATGCCTATTGTGCCCGGGTAGTCTTTTTCCAGTATGTGCTTCCGGTGGATCGAAAAGTCACTTACAAAATGGAGAAGGGCAAGGCGGCCCAAGAGGAAATCGAGGCACTGGAAGCGCGACGCAAGTTGAGTAAATATGGCCTGAGTCAGGGGAAACGCATGTTTAACCGCTGGCTGACTTCAACAAAATACGGGCTTACCGGTAAGCTGGATTTGCTCATAGAGACACCGGATGAGCTTTTTCCGGTTGACTTCAAATACACTCGTGGAAGGCCCTACAAGAATCATGTCTTTCAATTAGGCGGTTATGGGCTCCTGCTGGAAGAGCACTTCTCAAAACCGGCGAAAAGGGCGTTCATTTACCTCATCCAACAAAAGGATGCGGTGGTCTTTGACCTGACACAAATTTTGAGGGAGGATTGTCTTCAAAAGCTCCATAAGATTAAAGAAATGATTGTGGAAGAGCGCTTCCCCGATCCTCCGAGCCATCAAAGCAAATGCCTTGACTGCGAATACCAGAATTACTGCCGGGACATATGGTAATTACGCAAACCTCCCGGTTAATTACGCAAAAAATGCTGTTTCGAAAAAAATCCCTTTGCGAAAAAGTATTTTCCGTGTATTTTTATGCTGTTTGATAGCTGTTGCATTGAATGTCCCGATGAAGAGGGAACTGAAAGTTCCTTCATGGTCTTTGCCATGACTTCCTGGATCAGTTGCATTGAATGTCCCGATGAAGAGGGAACTGAAAGCCGATCCCGAGAACAGGCCCTCCCATGTCCCACCATTGTTGCATTGAATGTCCCGATGAAGAGGGAACTGAAAGGTACCCGGGAAAGCTCAATCTGAGGAAAGAAACCAGTTGCATTGAATGTCCCGATGAAGAGGGAACTGAAAGCGAATTGAATCTCAATCGGGTTTTTGGGATGAAGTGTGTTGCATTGAATGTCCCGATGAAGAGGGAACTGAAAGCAAGATCGGGAAAAAGAGATCCCACGTGGACGCGGTGTTGCATTGAATGTCCCGATGAAGAGGGAACTGAAAGTTGATGGCTGAATGGGTTAATGGGCCACTAGATGAGTTGCATTGAATGTCCCGATGAAGAGGGAACTGAAAGCCAGGAATACCGCTACATCGCGGAACGATCCGGGGGTTGCATTGAATGTCCCGATGAAGAGGGAACTGAAAGTGCGGTATCGATAGTTGCTCTCCAGGGTGGAACAGGGTTGCATTGAATGTCCCGATGAAGAGGGAACTGAAAGTATGTGTAAGTACCAGTAGTTACAGATAGCCAGGCGTTGCATTGAATGTCCCGATGAAGAGGGAACTGAAAGATTCCCAAGTTGAAGTATCTATTTGTACGTTCGTTTCAGTTGCATTGAATGTCCCGATGAAGAGGGAACTGAAAGATGCCACAGCATCATGGCCCGGGCTCCGATATCGAGTTGCATTGAATGTCCCGATGAAGAGGGAACTGAAAGCAAGGTGCCCGCGGCCAAGGTGAGCGCGGCCGAGAGTTGCATTGAATGTCCCGATGAAGAGGGAACTGAAAGGCACCATGGCTCCCAGGGCACCTTGATCGCTCTGTTGTTGCATTGAATGTCCCGATGAAGAGGGAACTGAAAGTTGTCAGGTACCCGAGGATGGAGCCGACTATTCCGGTTGCATTGAATGTCCCGATGAAGAGGGAACTGAAAGAACAATTACGCCTGCCTCCACAATCTTCTTCAATGCGTTGCATTGAATGTCCCGATGAAGAGGGAACTGAAAGTCCTTCTCAACCTGACAGTCGCGTTCCTGCAAATCAGTTGCATTGAATGTCCCGATGAAGAGGGAACTGAAAGAAGCATGGCCCGGCGAATGACAACGATCTGTCCTCTGTTGCATTGAATGTCCCGATGAAGAGGGAACTGAAAGCACGATGATTGGCGGGTGGTGTGGCTGGGCGGTAAGGTTGCATTGAATGTCCCGATGAAGAGGGAACTGAAAGCAATATGTTATGGCGTCGGTATTGTGGGTCAAGCAGTTGCATTGAATGTCCCGATGAAGAGGGAACTGAAAGCGAGGAGGGCTCCCAAGGGTCCGCCCATCTTAAGACGTTGCATTGAATGTCCCGATGAAGAGGGAACTGAAAGGATGGTTGATGGTGCGGCATTTGCATTTGAGATTGGTTGCATTGAATGTCCCGATGAAGAGGGAACTGAAAGGATCCAGGTCCGGCTCATTGTCTCCCACGCACTCAGTTGCATTGAATGTCCCGATGAAGAGGGAACTGAAAGAATCTTCAATCTCCTCAATAACCTTGAGGGCCTTGGTTGCATTGAATGTCCCGATGAAGAGGGAACTGAAAGACTGCCATTTCACGCGTGGCCGCGGTGGGCCTCGATGTTGCATTGAATGTCCCGATGAAGAGGGAACTGAAAGATACCCTGCTGTACGATGTCCC
>CAYVUX010000368.1:0-4401 GCA_964455075.1 uncultured Desulfobacteraceae bacterium
TCTCCAAGAGTTTCCAAGCGACGCTCCCGAGTACCAGATCTCTGAGCCTGCCCGCGCCCTTGCGACCCGCGACAACGGCCTCATAGCCTCGTTTTGCCTCCCGGATGATGTCCCGGGCGATGCCGGACTTCTGTTCCCTGATCTCGGAAACCACGAATTCCTCGCCGAATCCTTGGTTCACCAGTTCCTGGCGGGCCTTTTCCATGTAGCTTTCGATTGCCATTTGCGATGAGGTTTCCCAGGCCCTGATCTCGCGCAGTCTCTCACTGTACTGAGGCTGAGTCTGGAGATCCCAGTACGCCTCGGGGATCGTGCTGATGATCGTAAGGAGAACAATTTGTTTGTCTCGCAACGTCGAGAACCGGCTTATGTACCGCACCGCCTCGAGAGCGCGGTCCGATCCATCTAGAGTGACAAGGATTTTTCCCTTATTTGTCTTCGTCATATACGCGGCTCCTTTCGGTTTGCCGGCCCGGGGCTCACTGCCCGGGCATTTCGTGTATTCGCGTTGCTTTCATTTAAAAGCAACAGATATGCCAAAAGCGGGCCGGACGGGAAAGAGGAGAGATATCCGTAAATTCAGCAAATTATCTCTTGTTTCCGAGGGAGAAGAGTCTCGGGTTCGGGTCGGCGTGTCGAGGGCCTTTACAGCCTGAAATGAAATCAACGGATGAGGAACTGCAATTCCCTGTTCCTCTCTTTATCCAAATCGAAATCGGGATGGGAAAACCGAATCTTTCGGAGAAACAGGGGATTCAGAAACTCCCGGAAGAGCGTCCTGTCACAGCGAGGCGGAAAGCGTGGAAAAATGTTCATTCGAGGGGGACACAGCGGCCCTCTCCAGGATGACCACCATGGTCCGGCACGGGAATGGTTCATTCCTCGTTTACGGAGGTCTTGAGTTTCAACTGGTATTTTTCGATCTTGGAATGAAGCGTGGGCCGGGAAAGCCCCAAAAGCCTGGCGGCGCGAGACCGGTTCCCGCCGGTCATGTTGAGAGCTTCGCTGATGACAATGCTTGCGAAGCGATCGACGCAGCTTTCGAACAGGTTTTCCCCGGTTTTCATGGCAAGTTCCCGCCTTGCCCACTGACGGAGGGCTCCGTCAGTGGGCTCCTTCCCGTTGCTTTTGTCTCCCGTCGCCTCTCGAATGCTCGACGCAATGTCCTCCGGGCGTATCGGTACACCACGGTTGAAGATCAGTGCTTTTTGGATCGTGTTGGCCAGTTCCCGTACGTTGCCGGGCCATGAATAGTCCTTGAGGAGTTCCACGGCTTCCGGAGTGATCCCTGGATTTTCCATGCTGGTCTTGGCGCAGTACCTGGAAAGAAAATACTGCGTGAGCAGCGGGATGTCCTCTTTGCGATCCCGGAGCGCCGGAAGGTGGATAGTCACCACGTTGAGCCGATAGTAGAGATCCTCCCTGAAGCGGCCCTGTGCAAGCGCCGCTTCCAGATTTCGATTGGTGGCCGCAATGATTCTCACATCAACAGGAATCGTTTCACGTCCCCCGAGGCGCTCAATGCTCCTTTCCTGAAGAAGCCTCAGGATTTTCGCCTGGATGCTGGAGGGCATGTCACCGATCTCGTCCAGGAATACGGTCCCGCTGTGGGCCTGTTCGATTTTCCCCACGCGCCGGTGGGACGCGCCTGTGAAAGCCCCCTTTTCGTAGCCGAAGAGTTCGCTCTCAAGAAGATTTTCCGGGATGGCCACGCAATTGATGACCAGAAACGGCCTGTGTGCCCGCAGTCCATACTGGTAGATGGCACGGGCCACCAGCTCCTTCCCCGTGCCGGAGTCTCCCCGTATGAGCACGGTGGCTTCGGTCGGCGCCACCCTCCCAATGGCCTTGTAGATTTCCTGCATGGGTTTGCTTCGGCCCACAATGGCTTCCCGGTTGGCTTGTTCGGGGACGCCGTCCATGTCCACGGGGGAGCGCATGAAGCGTCCGGCTTCCAGGGCCTGGGCGACCACTTTCAGCATATCGGGTATTTCAAAGGGCTTGAGGATGTAGTCGAACGCACCCAGCTTGGTGGCTTCAATGGCGGTTTCGGTGGTCCCGTATGCGGTCATGATAATGACGGGGAGCTTCGCATCCATTTCGTTAATGCTCTGAAAGGTCTCAAGTCCGCTCATCCCGGGAAGCCGCATGTCGAGAATCACAAGGTCCGGCAGACGGTTTCGGGCAATTTCCAGCCCCTTTTCTCCGGAAGCCGCGCTTTCCACCTCATATCCTTCTTGAAGCAGGAGCCTTTCGAAGCTCTTGCGCAACTGGTCATCGTCGTCAACGATCAGAATCGTGCTCAAGGGGTTGCTCCTTTAAGGGAAGAGTGATGATAAAAGCGGTTCCCTGACCTTCCGTTGATTCAACAGCCAATGTTCCTCCATGCTGCTCAACAATCCTCCAGGCGATGCTGAGGCCGAGGCCGGTTCCTTCCTCTTTGGTGGTGAAAAAAGGCTCGAAAATTCTTTCCTGAATGGACTCCGGGATGCCGGGCCCGTCGTCCTTGAGACGTATCTCTACAAAATGCCCGGCAGGTTCGGAGTATCCGATCTCCTGCCGGATTTCGATGCGACCGCCTGTTTCCATAGCCTCGCATGCGTTCACCACCAGGTTTACGAGGACTTCCTTGAGCTGCTCGGGATCTGCCTGGATGCTGACCAGGGACTCGTTCCGCATGATTTGGATGTCCACATTGTAGGATTCAAGGCGGTGTCTCAAAAGCTGCACGGCCCCGTCTACGATCTCTCCGGGATCTACTGTTTGCATTTTGAGCTTGGGCGGTCTTGAAAACTCCAGGAAGTTTTCTACAATCGTGTCAATGTGGCGGATTTCATTTGAAATGACATCAAAATCCTCCTTTTTCTGAGGATCTGTCACGTCCAGGCTTCGGCTCAGGGAAAAGAGGCGCATTTTCACGGAAGTGAGAGGGTTTCGGATGCTGTGCGCGGTCCCTGCCGCCAACTTCCCTACGAGGGCCAATTTTTCCGCCTGCAGCAGGGTCTCTCGGCTCCTTTCCAGCTCGTGCTGGGTGTGATCCGCGTCTTCGATGAGACCTCGCACGCTACGGCTCAGGGTTTTTATCTCGTCGCGAGACATCCGGGAAAGCATCGCGCGGTCTCGGGTGGTTTCTAATGCGAGCCTCCGCAAAGGTCCCAGAATTTGGCGGAATAACACAAATCCGAGAAGCAAGGCCAGACATAGAACGGCTATGACGGCCGAGACGGCAACGAGTCGAAGACTGTGGGCTTGAGCTCGGCTGTCCCGGTGCACATGTTGGATCCATTCTCTCTGGAGCGACTTGTAGTTCTCGCACAGATCGAGGATTTTGAAGAACCGGTCCCTTACCTCCTGGTGGAGCCGTGCCCCCATTTCTCTACGCCCGGATTTATAGTGCGCAATGACCTGGTTTTTCAAACTGATGTAGCGGGAGTATTCCGCCTCGATATTTCGGAGAGCCGTTTTCTGGCTTTCCGTTTCAGCCAGTTCCAGCGCCTTTCCGAATCGCTCTTGAAAGATTTCCCGGTATTTGCCGAGCTGTTTCAACCAGTCGGGATCGCCGTCGAGGAAGTAGTAGGAGACAAAGCCTTTTTGGTTGACCAAAGCGATTTCGAGGGCGCCCGCCTGCTCGAATGCGGCCCACTTGTTCTCCACGATTTGATGCAGGAGGGAGTCCATGCGGTAGGTGTACCAGATCATGATGATCCCTCCTATCACGGTGATCACGACCAGGAGGGTCAGGAGAAAGTGGATCCGGGTTCGGAGGCTGACACTGTTCCAGATTTTCCAGTCGGATGTTTTCACAAAATCCCGCCCTGTACTGTAGGCGTGCTCAACCCCCTGTTTGTGGACAGCAGGCTTTTCGAGACCTTTGAGATTCTCTTTTGCTCTGACGGAAGGGCCTGTTACAATGCCCGGAGCCGAACGGGATTTTCCCGTCCGGGGGCAAAACGAAGGCCGGAATGCACATGTGCCCGGAAAGGCATATGCAGGTTGCCGGGATGCTGCGATTGGTGCTTATCGGCAGGCCTTCATCCGCCCCATCTCCCGCGCTTCGGTGAGAGGCGTGGCGAAAAATCCCGTTTCTTTCGGACTGCGCCGGGAAAGATCCCGTCTACATATTCAGAAAGGCTGGATCGCGAAACGCGCCGTTCAAGGGCCATGAGTCGTGAGGGCTTCCCGGACCTGGGCTTCCTTGATTTTCTCCTGGTGTTGTCGTTTTTTCTCGGCGGCCTCGTTTACCTTTGCCACCAGTTGATCAATGTCACAGGGCTTCATGAGGTAATCGAATGCGCCGAGCTTCATGCCCTCGATCGCCGACTCGACCGTCGCGTGTCCGGTGAGCATAACGACCTCCGTGAGGGGATTGGCCTTTCGAATCTCCTTTAGGGTCTCGATCCC
>CAYVUX010000369.1:0-2086 GCA_964455075.1 uncultured Desulfobacteraceae bacterium
ACTACCCTCCATACGAATTTCTGGATGAAAACGGACATCCCGCAGGATACAACGTAGACCTGACACGTGCTATCGCTCGCGAAATGGGTTTGAACATAGAATTCAGACTCGGCAGATGGGCTGAAAGGCTCCAGGCTTTGGAAAGCGGCAAAATCGATGTGATGCAGGGCATGTTTTACTCGCCGGCCCGAGGCCTGAAATTCGACTTCACCCAGCCGCATGCTGTCAGTCACTACGTAGCTGTCGTGAGAAAAGGGGAAGGTCCGGCACCGGGTTCAGTCGAAGAACTTTCAGAAATGCGCATCGTGGTCGAACAAGGCGACATCCTGCACGATTTTACTCTGGAGAACGGTTTGGGAGATCAAATAGTCGCAGTGGCTGATCAGGAAGAAGCGCTGCGAGAATTGTCCGAAGGCAAGCACGACTGCGCCCTGGTGTCTCTTGTCACGGCACTTTATCTGATTGAAAAACACGACTGGTCGAATCTGGTCCCCGGGAAAAAACAGATTCTTGCCTCTGAATATTGCTATGCTGCGTCCAAGGGGCCGAAAGCGCTGCTGGCCCGGTTCAGCGAAGGCCTGAAGGCATTGGAGAATAGTGGTGAATATAGGCAGATCTATGACAAGTGGCTTGGAGTTTATAAGGAGAAGCCCGCTTCCCTGATGGATGCCGTACGATATTCTGCCATCGTCATTGTTCCGTTACTGGTCATTGTCTTGCTCGCTGTCACATGGTCGTGGTCGTTGCGCCGGCAAATCGCGGAAAAAACCAAAGCGTTGCAGGAGAGCCTGGATCGCTTCAAGTATGTTTTTGAAGCATCGAATGTGGGAAAATCGATAACCCTACCCACCGGTGAGATGACTGCAAATAAGGCTCTCGCTGATTTCTTGGGATATACGCAGGATGAATTGAAGGGCAAAAAGTGGCAGGATCTTATACCAGCTGAAGATATTGAAGCCACCGAAAAGGTCATCGCTCCGCTTCTGAAAGGAGAAAAAGACGCGGAACGTTTTGAAAAGCGTTATGTTCACAAGAGCGACAAGTTTCTCTGGGCGGATGTGAGCGTTGCAATGAGAAGGGATGCCGAAGACAACCCATTGTATTTCATGACCACCGTCGTTGATATCAACGATAAGAAGATGACTGAAGAGGCCCTTCGCAATAGCGAAGAGCTCCAGCGTGCAATGATCTCCTGTTCTCCGGTTGCCCTTTATATCGTAGATCCCGAAGGAAAGGTATTGAGCTGGAACACGTCCGCAGAGAAGATATTCGGCTGGCGTGCTGAGGAAGTCATAGGCAGGCCACTGCCGATTGTCCCTGCCGACAAGCGTGATGAATTCGATGCGCTGCGAAAAAGGGCCTTGGAAGACGATTCGGTTTTCGGCAAAGAACTGATGCGCTTGAAAAAGGACGGCACAGAAGTACCTATCAGCCTGTCGGTAGTCCCGGTCAGAAACGACCGGGGTGAAACCGTAGGCATATTAGGAGCTGCTGAAGATATCACGGAGCGCAAGCGTGTTATGTCGCGCATTGAGCACCTCAATCAGGTGCTGCGGTCTATCAGGGATATCAATCAATTGATCGTGCGGGAAAAGGACCGGGAAACCTTCATCCGGGAGAGCTGCCATCTAATGGTGGCCAATCGAAGCTATCGCTCGGCCATGATTGTGCTGACCGAGGATCGGGGAAGGCCGGTATTCTGGACCATGGAAGGACTAGCCGCCGCTTCAAACGAATTGGTCAAGATATTGGAACAGGGCTCACTGCCGCCATGCTGCGAACACGTCCGGACTGAAAAAGACATGCTGCTGGTTGACGATCGAAGAGGCGTTTGCGGCAGCTGTCCGATTGCAGAGACGTGCGCTGAAAGCCAGTCCTTGTGCGCCCCTTTGATTCATCAAAGCAGGCTATTCGGTTACCTGGCTGTCGCTGCCGAGAAACATCTGATTGTCGACGATGAGGGACAAAGCCTTTTCAGGGAGATGGCGGAAGATTTTTCATACGCACTCAACGTTATGGAGATTGAGGCCGCTCGCGAGCGGGGAGAGACGGCGCTGCGTGAGAGCGAGTCCAGGTTCAGGTTGTT
>CAYVUX010000369.1:2096-4372 GCA_964455075.1 uncultured Desulfobacteraceae bacterium
TTTGCAGAGTTGGCGCCGGTGGGTATCGTGATTTCCGACGAGCAGGAAAGAGTCCTGTACGCCAATTCAAAATTCTCGGAACTTTTCGGCTATACAATGGATGACATGCCATCGATTGAGCGATGGTGGGCGCTTGCGTATCCTGACGAGGCAATCAGAAACCGAGTGCGCCGGGAGTGGCAGGCCGCGGTCAGCGAAGCGAAAAAAACCCGGTCGGAAATTACACCGATGGAGCACCCTGTAACATGCAAAGACGGGAGTATTCGTCACACCGAATTTCGTATGGCGACCACAGGTACACTGAATGTTGTAATTTTCACAGATGTAAGTGCCCGAAAAGAATTCGAATCCGAACAAGAAAAACTCCAATCCCAATTGCTGCAGGCCCAAAAAATGGAGGCCATCGGCCTCCTGGCAGGCGGGGTGGCCCACGACTACAACAATATGTTGAGTGTTATCATCGGGTATGCGGAATTGGCTATTGGCAAAATAGCCCCGGAAGACCCGTTGCATGATGATCTAAAGGAGATCCTCGGTGCGGCCCGGCACAGCACAGATATCACCCGGCAGCTTTTGGCCTTTGCCCGCCGGCAGACTATCGATCCCAAAGTGCTCGATCTGAACACGACCGTGGAGGCTTTGCTCAAGATGTTGCGCCGCCTCATTGGTGAAGATATTGTTCTTTCCTGGGAACCCGGACCGGGTCTGTGGCCGGTCAAAATTGATCCATCACAGTTGGGCCAAATCCTCACGAATTTATGTGTAAACGCTCGGGATGCAATTTCTGAGGTGGGGAAGATCACCATCGAAACGGATAACATCCGTTTTGACGAGGAATATTGCGCAGATCACCCAGGATTTGTTCCTGGTGAATACGTGCTCCTGGCTGTAAGTGATGACGGATACGGAATGGATAAGGAGACGCTGGATAAAATTTTCGAACCGTTTTTCACGACCAAAGGCGTTGACAAGGGCACAGGACTCGGCATTGCCATGATCTACGGTATTGTCAAACAAAACGAAGGCTTCATCAATGTTTACAGTGAGCCTGGAAAAGGCTCAACATTCCGGATCTATTTGCCGCGACATGCCGAAGCCACCGAACAGGTGGAAGCGGACAGCCCAGAGGAAATCCCCATGGCAAGGGGCGAAACCGTACTAATTGTCGAGGATGAAGCGTCCATTCTTCGGCTGGCGAAGACCATGCTCATTCGGCTGGGCTATACTGTTCTTGAAGCATCCACGCCAAATGCAGCGATGGCCCTCGCAAGAGAACATCCCGGAGAGATCCATCTCTTGATCACCGATGTTGTCATGCCGGAGATGGACGGCCTTGAACTGGCCGAGAAGCTGCAGATCGAATATCCGAAACTGAAAATCCTTTTCATGTCCGGCTATACAGCTAATGTGATCGCCCATCGCGGCGTTTTGGATGCTGACGTGCATTTCATTCAAAAACCTTTTTCAAACCGGGACCTGGCAGTGAAGACACGGGCCGCTTTAACATAAGGGAGGGGGCGGCCCCCTGTTTTGTCTTCTTTCTACATCCTGTTTTGTCTCCATATACTGTCTCCAACCCATTGAGTTGGCTGCGCAAGGGAATAAAATTTCAGGGTTAAGGAGGTGAGAAAAATGATCTTGGGCTTTAATGCAGACGAAGTGTTTCGCATTGCCATCGAAATCGAGAAGAATGGAATGGCATTTTATAAAAAAGCAAGGGCTGTTCAAATACACGATAGGTTAAGACAGATCTTTGATAATTTGGTAAAGGAAGAGGAAAAACATCTCGAAATATTTGAAGAGATGCGTGCGGAACTCCCGGAAGAAGCAAAACGAAAGACCGATTACGACCCCTCGAATGATTTTCAAAGAGATGCCGAGTCGGAAATCGATCAATACATCCGGGATGCGGCCGACATGAATGTTTTTCGAAAACCGGAAAACGTGGAGAAGTACATAGGCAACATCAAGAGTGCGGAAGATGCATTGCGCTTGGCCATTCAGTTTGAAAAGGACTCCATCACCTTTTATTTGATCCTGCGTGATTTGACAGAAGAAGATAAGGGCAAGAAATCCGTAGACAAGATCCTTGCCCAGGAAAAGGAACACCTCAAGACGCTTTCAAGGGAACTCCGAAATGAGGTGGGGTGCAAGAACCTGAGCGTCTACCAAATGCCCGTGTGCGCCGGCCAGACGGCGATGGACGCGGAGCAGGCGAGATCCGTGAACCCGGATGAGCCATGTGATGATGCCAGGTCGGGACCGTAGAAAGAGAC
>CAYVUX010000370.1:0-4365 GCA_964455075.1 uncultured Desulfobacteraceae bacterium
GAATCAAACGGGTACCAATTTTCCGGAAGAACCGGTTTTTTTAGGCGCCTTTCGGCTCTCCGCCAACCTTGAGACAACGGCCAATGTGCACAAGCAAAGGCTTGGACGGAGGTCGTCTTACCGCGGATAGCGCAATTAACCCTACCCATTGACGCAGAAATTGGGAGAAAAAGTCATTTCTGGATGGAAACCAGCTGATCGATACGCTCGGGGGACGAAGAACGAGCAAAACACAGTCCGCAAATACCCGCTTGAGCGAGAAGAACCCGGCGCGGGCTTCTTGCCGAGATCTCTGGGGTACACGCCATCAATTTGCCGTTTTCCGTCTCTGCAGGCCGTGATAGTATGATTGCATCGAGACCTAAAGGGTTTTTCGTGCAGGGAATGCTTCTTGCGGTGCCTTGGCGGCCGCAAGGGAAAGGCACCGTTTGGAGGAGGCGGTTGGCATGGTGAAGGCTCCAGAAGGGCATCCGAAAAGAGAAGAAAGGGAATTGCCGCTCATAGCGATTACCATGGGAGACCCCGCCGGCGTGGGTCCCGAGATCATCATGAGAGTCCTCAGCGAAGCCCACATTCACGAATACTGCAGGCCGGTTGTGCTTGGCGATGCTTTTGCACTGTCCCTGGCGCAGGAAATCCTGTCGACGGAGCTGAAAATAAATGTCGTGTCCATGCCTTGGGAGGCCGAGTCCGTTCCCGGTGTCGTGGATGTTCTCGCCGTCTCCCAGCTTGTTCGGAGAGATCTCCAGCCGGGGAACCCTACCGTGGAAGCGGGGAGAGCCATGGCGGAATACGTTGTAAAAGCGGTTGAAATGACTAGAAAAGGCGTCTTTGCCGCCATGGTGACATGCCCGATTAACAAGTCGCTTCTGCAGAGCGCCGGGTACTCCTATGAAGGACACACGCAGCTGATCGCATTCCTGACAAACACGGACGATTATGTGATGATGCTTTCAGGAAAAACACTGCGCGTCGCCCTGGTGACGATTCATTGTTCGATCCGGCAGGTCCCTGATGCCCTCAGAGTGGAGGGCGTGTATAAGACGATCGCAATTACCTCTGAGGCCCTTCGAATGGATTTCGGCTGTTCGAATCCCTATGTGGCCGTTGCGGGGCTGAATCCGCATTGCGGAGAAGGAGGTCTATTCGGATCCGAAGAGCGCGAGATCATCGTTCCGGCCGTCTCTCGTGCGAAGCAGGCGGGAATCCGGGTGGAAGGTCCCCTGCCGGCGGATACGCTTTTTGCAAAGGCGGCGTCGGGGCGGTTTGACGCCGTGGTTGCCATGTATCATGATCAAGGACTTATCCCATTAAAAATGCTTCACTTTTCTGATGCAGTGAATGTTACTTTGGGGCTTCCGATTATCAGGACATCCGTGGATCACGGAACGGCTTATGACATTGCCGGAAAGGGAGAAGCAAACCCATCCAGCCTTCTGGCGGCGGTTCGCATGGCCGCCCAGATAGCGCAGCGCCGCAAAGCAAGCAGATTCGGGCGGTCGAAATAGGAACCTCGTGTTCTCTACAGGGTTTTTCCATGTCGTCGGATTTTATCAAAATACGGGGAGCCAGACAGCATAATCTGAAGAACATATCCCTGGATATCCCCAGAAATCGCCTGGTGGTGGTCACCGGAATGTCCGGTTCGGGAAAATCCTCGCTTGCGTTTGATACCATTTATGCGGAGGGTCAACGCAGATATGTGGAGTCGCTCTCCGCATATGCGAGGCAGTTTCTTGAGCAGATGGAAAAGCCCGACGTGGATTTCATCGAAGGCTTGTCCCCGGCGATCTCCATACAGCAACGGTCATCAAATCCGAACCCCCGATCCACTGTCGGAACTGTCACGGAAATCCATGATTACCTGAGGGTGCTTTTCGCCAGGATCGGACGGATTTATTGTCCGAAATGCGGTCTTCGGATCTCGCCCCAGACGACACAGCAGATTGTAGACCGGGTGTTGGGCCTGAAAGAAGGCACGAAAGTCCAAGTCCTTGCGCCGGTTTTGGAAGAGCGAAAAGGCGAGCACGTTCAACTGCTGAAACGACTCCGAAAGGATGGATTCACGCGGATTCAGGTGGGCGGGGTGACTCGACTTCTGGATGAAGACATCAAGCTTGAAAGGAAAAGAAAGCACTCCATCAGTGTGGTGGTGGACCGATTGGTGATCCGGAGCGACATCAGGAGACGCCTTACGGACTCCATGGAGATCACGCTGGGCCTTGCCGACGGAAGAGCGGTGGTGGACGTGGTAGGCGGAGAAGCCCTGTTTTTCAACCAGAAGGCGGCCTGTAGCGCCTGTGGCTTGAGCGTTCCGGAACCGACGCCCCAGATGTTCTCGTTCAATAATCCGAAAGGAGCGTGCCCGGATTGCGGAGGCCTCGGAGTCAAGCGGTATTTCGACCCGGATTTGATTGTTCCTGATACGGCTCGTTCTCTCAAAGAAGGTGCGGCCGCGCCCTGGGCCTCAAGGGAGCACTCCAGTTATCTTGACCAGATTGTCGACTCCGTCTGCCTTCATTATGGTGCGGATCCCCGTACTCCTTTCCAAGACATGCCGAGAAGAGTCCGAGACGTTTTTCTCTATGGTTCGGGCAGCGAGAACATCCGGTTCTCGTTTGAAGGGGATGGACGCAGGCACGTCTATACGCGTCCTTTCGAAGGGATCATACCGAATCTCGAGAGGAGGTACCGGGGAACGAAGTCCTCCCAGGTCCGAGAAGATTTGGAATCCTATATGGATGTGCGAGATTGTCCGTCCTGCAACGGGACTCGGCTCAAAGAGACCAGCCGGTCGGTGCGCATTGGTGGCAAGTCCATTGACGATGTCTGTTCTGTTTCCGTGGAGAAATCGCACGAATTCTTTCAAAAACTCCGACTCGAACCCAGGGAGAAACCCGTTGCGGAACGTCTGATTCGAGAAATCGAAGAACGGTTGCGTTTCTTGATGAGTGTTGGGCTCGATTATTTAAGCCTTGATCGCGCGTCATCGTCACTTTCGGGCGGTGAGGACAGGCGCATTCGACTCGCCACACAGATTAGTTCGAGACTGGCCGGCGTCCTGTACGTATTGGACGAACCCAGTATCGGCCTTCACCAGAGGGATCATCATCGGCTCCTCGACAATTTGAAGGAGCTCAAAGAGCTGGGAAACACGGTGCTGATCGTTGAGCACGACAAGGAGACGATCCTCTCGGCCGACTATGTGGTGGATATGGGTCCCGCAGCGGGAGTGAACGGCGGACAGGTCGTTTTCCAGGGGACGCCCGATGAGTTGACCCGGGATGAAAAATCCCTCACCGGCAAATACCTCTCAGGACGATGCGGGATACCCGTTCCACACACAAGGAGAAAAGGCAGAGGAAAGGCTGTGGTGATTGAGGGGGCTGCAGAGAACAATCTCAAGAGGATCCGGGTTGAAATCCCGGTAGGGACATTTACCTGTGTAACCGGCGTGTCCGGCTCGGGAAAGAGCACTCTGATCAATGGAATCCTTTTCCCGGCGCTTTGGCAAAAGCTTTATAGATCAAAGATCCGGGTCGGAAGGGTGGAAGCCGTGCATGGGGCCGGGATCATCGACAAGGTCATTCGGATTGATCAAACGCCCATTGGGAGAACGCCCCGTTCAAATCCCGCTACTTATGTGGGCGCTTTCACGCCGATTCGAGAGTTGTTTTCCATGCTCCCGGAATCTCGCATGCGAGGTTACAAAGCCGGCAGATTCAGTTTCAATGTGAAAGGCGGGCGCTGCGAATCCTGCAAGGGAGACGGAATCCTGAAAGTGGAAATGCATTTTCTCCCGGATGTCTATGTCACGTGTGCGTCGTGCAAAGGCCTCCGCTACAACCGCGACACGCTGGAAGTCCGATATAAGGGATACAGCATTGCTGATGTGTTGAATATGACTGTGAGCCAGGCGCTCGGTTTGTTTGAAGCCATCCCTGCGGTGCGGAATAAGCTGCGGACGTTGGAGGAAGTGGGCTTGGGTTATATCAAACTGGGCCAATCTGCGACCACCCTCTCAGGCGGGGAAGCGCAACGGGTCAAGCTTTCAAGGGAATTGGGTAAAAAGGGCACCGGCCGGACCCTCTATCTGCTCGATGAACCGACCACCGGTCTTCATTTCGAAGATATTCGCAGGCTCCTCGAGGTGCTGAACTTTCTGGTCGAGCGCAACAACACCGTGGTGGTGATTGAGCACAATCCGGAGGTGATAAAGGCCGCAGATCACATTATCGACCTCGGTCCGGAGGGAGGAGACCGAGGAGGATACCTGGTTGCCTCAGGAACTCCGGAGGAAGTCGCAGAAGTGCCGGATTCGTATACCGGGCAGTTGCTCCGCAAAGAGCTCCGCATTCCGGGCCC
>CAYVUX010000371.1:0-4341 GCA_964455075.1 uncultured Desulfobacteraceae bacterium
CGACCCAAATCTGAGCGTCAATTCTGTGAAATTATTTTTGAGTGAGCCCTTAGGGAGCGTTTGGCGGTGCCCGTCTTCCGAAGAAGACCGAAAACGTCCCCGGGAGCCACAATGATTTTTTCCAGTATAATATTATACCATGATTGCCCCCCCTGAGGCAAGGGCGAATCGAGGTGTCGAGCACGTGGAGGAGGCTTGACAGGGGAAGGCCCCTTTCGTAATTGATTATTATATGAAACGGGTCTGTGAGCGTCCAAAGGGGTGAGGTGACTTAACGCCTGCTTTAAGATCCGGGACGGAAATGGGTAGGCACGATTGTTCATCTCCGCCCCCAATATTGGGAGAGCGTCATGAAAAGATCCCGGGTTGGTCTTATTGTCTTTTGGCCGATTTTCTTCGCGGCTCTAAGCCTTTCCGGGTGCGCTTCCGTCATGCCGCGTGATATGTTGGAGGGGGCGGAGCGGAGCATTCCGTTTGAGGACCTGCTTGCCGACCCGGATCTCCACAAAGGCAGGATGGTTATCCTTGGGGGCGAGATCATCGAGACGCTCATTTTCCCGGAAAAGACATTGCTTCTTGTCCTTCAACGTGAACTGGGGTTTCGCGACCGTCCAAAAGCCGGGGTACCATCGAAAGGGCGGTTTATCGTCTCGTCTCCGGATTTTTTGGATCCGGCCGTCTACCGGTCGCACAGGTTGATTACGGTTGTGGGAGCGGTCAAAGGAAAGGAAGTGCGCACGTTGGGGCAGATGGAATATGCATACCCTGTGATTGAAAAGCAGGGCCTCCACCTTTGGAGGAATAAACCCGAGTCACGGATTCGGCTGGGCATTGGAGTGGGATTCGGTCTCTAGGAGCCTGTCAAAGGCCTTGTTTTGCCGGCTTGGTATCGGGAAGGGAACGGGAAAAATGTGATTGACATTGGAGGCTGGCATTAATAAATTAGTAACTTTGCTTTCCATATGGGAAAAGCCGGTTGGCAAGCCGTTATTGCGCAACGGCAAGCGGCTTCTGCTCCTTTCAGCGGTCACCGCCATGGTGCGGCAGACCCTGGAACAACCGGCCGGTTTGGATGAACCACGCCGGCTGCAGCGGCTTTTTTTGGAAAGGAGGGGTTATGGGAATGAGTCAACGAGCTGTGCTTCAAGAGGAACCGGCTGTATGGGGCCTCCTGAGCAGTATTGATATATACGGTTGCAATCCGGAAATCATCCGGGATAAGGCAAGCATTGAGCGATACGTGATCGAGCTTTGCCGCCTCATCAAAATGAAAAGATTCGGACCTTGCCAGGTCGTACACTTCGGTGAAGAAGAACAAGTTGCCGGTTACTCCATGGTCCAGTTGATTGAGACTTCGCTCATCTCCGGCCATTTCGCGAACCTTACAAACGCGGCTTACATCGACGTGTTTAGCTGTAAGCCGTATGATCCTGAAAAGGTGGCCGATTTTTCAAAGGATTTTTTCGCGGGCCGGGATCTGCGGATTCATGTGACCAAAAGGATGTAGCCAGCCATTCCGGGTTCCTTTGGTGGCCGTGAGGCCGCGTGGGCAGAGCCGGTGGAGCGGCTCCGGCTCCGCCGTCCCGGGCTGACCGATTGTCAATCCCCCTTCCGGTTGCTCGCATCAGTGTTCTTTTTTGAACTTCGCGTTTCCAAAGGTCACAACCCGCACTGCTTTTGGGCAAAGCGGCGGGGGATCGTGAAGCGTCATTCCGTCTTTCCCTTGAGATCCGGCCGGTCTTTAGAAGATCTTTCCGGCCGCACACCCACTGTAGAAGAGCATGGCTTTTGGGTTGACTTCATCATCCAAAATGAATAGGCTTTGACACAGCCGAAGCGGTATCCATGGATGACCATTTCATGTGTCCGGTTGCTTTCCGGGTGATGCCCCCTCGAATAGGTGCTCTACGACCTCTATGATTGTGACTTTCTTGACAAGGAACCCAGCCCATTTTTGTTTGCCTTTGCCGGACGACCCGGCCGCCTGCAGCGGGAATGCCCCATTGAGAGCATTGAAGCCGTTTTTGTATTTTTTCGGGACGTTACGTGTTTCTTGATGGCGTCATGCCAGGAGTCAGGCTGGAAAGGGTCCCCGGGCATGGAATGCAATGTGTACAAGGCGTTTGGTATGAACCAGGACGGTAGCGGGAGTTGCCCCGAGTTCAAACCCTAACACCCAGCAAATGAAAAGGAGGAGCTATGGAGGTCAAAAAGATTGTGCTGCCCGAGTCCGAGTTGCCGCGTCAATGGTACAATATTCAGGCGGATATGCCCACCCCCATGGAACCGGTATTGCACCCGGGAACCGGCGAGCCCGTAGGCCCTGACGACTTGGCCCCTATCTTTCCGATGCCGCTGATTGAGCAAGAGGTGAGCCAAGAACGCTGGATCGATATTCCGGAAGAGGTGCTGGAGAAGTATTTGCTCTGGCGTCCATCGCCCCTGTACAGGGCGCATGGACTCGAGAAATACCTGGATACACCTGCCAGAATCTACTTCAAGAACGAAGGTGTCAGTCCGGCGGGCAGCCATAAGCCGAACACCGCTCTGGCCCAGGCCTACTACAACAAGATTTCGGGAACCAAGCGAATCACCACAGAGACCGGAGCAGGACAATGGGGCAGTGCCCTTTCCTTTTGTTGCGCGCTTCTCGGATTGGAATGCAAGGTCTACATGGTGAAAATCAGCTACCAGCAAAAGCCGTATCGCCGCATCATGATGGAAACCTGGGGCGCTACTTGTGTACCGAGTCCGAGCACGGAGACCAAAGCCGGGCAGAAGATCCTGGAGCAGAATCCGGATTCTCCGGGAAGCCTCGGCATTGCCATCAGCGAGGCCGTCGAGGCCGCCGTCTTGGACGAGACCGCGAAGTACTCCCTGGGAAGTGTCCTCAACCATGTCATGCTGCATCAGACGGTCAACGGGCTCGAAACGCAGAAACAGATGGCTATCGCCGGAGACTATCCGGATGTCATCATCGGATGCGCCGGAGGAGGAAGCAACTTCGCGGGGCATGTCTTTCCCTTCGTGCGTGATAAGATCCATGGCAAAGAGATCGACCTCATTGCTGTGGAGCCCACGTCCTGCCCCACCATGACGCGCGGTCCTTTTGCGTACGACTTCGGGGACACGGTTCAGATGACCCCGCTCCTTCCCATGCATACGCTGGGACATGGCTTCGTCCCTGAGCCTATTCATGCAGGTGGCCTTAGATACCACGGCATGGCGCCTCTAGTCAGCCAGCTCATTATGGACAACCTGATCCGTCCTGTGGCGGTCCCCCAGCTTGAAACGTTCCAGGCCGGGATTACCTTCGCAAGGACAGAGGGGTTCATATCCGCGCCGGAGACCAATCATGCCATAGCGGTGGTGCTCCGGGAAGCCATCAAGGCGAAAGAAGAGGGAAAGGAAAAGGTCATCCTTTTCAATTGGAGCGGCCATGGCCTTGTGGATATGGCCGCGTACGAGGCCTATTTGACCGGGAAACTGGGAGACCATGCCCTTGCGGAGGAAGAGATCCAGCGGGCTCTTCAGGAAATCGAGCCCCTGCCCAAGCCGAGGCAATACACCGGCTAGGAGCCTGTAGGGGTGCCGGCGCTTTCGAGGCTGCTGGCAATGTGGGATTGTGCTTTTTCCGACAGCCTTTCAGGAAGGAGAGCCGGTGTTTTGACAGATTGAAAAAGGTGCGCCCGGAGGCTTTTGGGCCTCCGGGCATGTCTTTGATTACTCCCTGCCGGAATGAGACGATCATGGAAGCAAAACCCCCCGGAGATGATTACCGAATCCGGTGCCCCAGACTGGGGCATCAAATCTCATTTTCCTACTGCCGAGAGGAAAATCGCGGCATCCCCTGTTTCAAGACACTTGACTGCTGGCACCGTCATTTTCCGGTGGAAGCGTACCTGAGGGAAACACTTACGGATGAAGAATGGCGGAGATCTTTTGACACTCCGAGCAAGACCAAAATGGCTTCCTTGCTGGAATTGATCGAACAGGCAAAACAGGCGAGAGAGGAAGAATAGAGACCCATGATGAGAGAGGAAATCTTTTTGGGAAATGGGGCCATTGCCTTGGGTCTTGCGGAGGCGGGCTGCCAGGTGGTGACATCCTATCCGGGTACCCCGAGCTCTGAGATCCTTCCGGAATTGGTCCGGCTGGTCAAATCCGAAGGGCTCAATACGTACGTGGAGTGGTCCACAAATGAGAAGGTTGCATTGGACAACGCATA
The DNA here is from genome assembly GCA_964455075.1 of uncultured Desulfobacteraceae bacterium. GTDB lineage: Bacteria > Desulfobacterota > DSM-4660 > Desulfatiglandales > Desulfatiglandaceae > CAYVUX01. The sequence goes on from CAYVUX010000371.1 coordinate 4,229, forward strand.
TGCAGCGGCCGTTTCCGGGAAGAGAGCGGCCTGTTGCATGAAGCAGGTAGGCCTGAACGTGGCGGCCGATTCCCTGATGAGCGCTGCATACACGGGTACGACCGGAGGATTGG
>CAYVUX010000372.1:0-4335 GCA_964455075.1 uncultured Desulfobacteraceae bacterium
CCTTCAAAGACATAAGGATGCAAAAACCGGATGAACCATTTCTTTTGGCAACAATAAGGTATCCATTTTCCGGAAAAACCTTATCTTGTCCCTTTTTGCATACGTCGATGGAAGCGTATTGTTCGCGGCTGAAGCCGCTCCTACAGAACTCCATCCAACCCTCCTGCAGGAGCGGGCTCGCCCTTTATCGAACTGGTGGATGTGCGCTACGCCGGCGCCGAATGTCTTACAGGCCCGGTTTTTTGCGGACGTCCCTCTTTTCACTTGTCCGGTGATGACAATGACATCGCCATGTGATAACTTCGCCGGTCTGATCGCGGTTCCTTTTTGCCGCTGGACCTCTCCCTCCAAGGAGCAACTTGATGCGTGACAATGATTCCGGCGCCGGCTGGAGGATGGCCACCATACTGCTTGGCAGCATGATGACCATTATGTCCGGAGGCACCATCGCTCCCGGCCCGGCGGTTCCGACGCTCGTTTTTGCGGCCGTCGCCGGATCGTACAAAAGCGGGCGGACGCCGGCAAAAAGATGAAGGGCTATTTCAATCAACGTGAAGCCGCTTTTCCGCACGACAAGACCGCCCCGCCGGAAACAGCCGGCGGCCGCATGCTGTAGTTGCCATTTCACAAGTACGCGAAAAAGCCTTGCCGGATGCGCAGTACCCGGGCATCAGTAATTCAAAGAATCCGGGTTTATCTTTTTGCCGGCGTCCCCTTTTCCGCAATTTTTCTTGACCGAAGAGGACATTTTCACTAGGGTGCCCTTTCAAAAGAGTACCTTCTTATCACTGGCTATTTGTTGCTATCCTGCGGAACGCCTCCGGCCCGGCACCGCGCCGTCCGGACCGTGGGCTCCGAGAGGAGCTTGCCTGAGATCAAAGAAGACCTGATCCTCACCGCCCCGGCGAGGACAGCCTGACCACCAGCGAGAGTATTACCAAAAACATCTGGATTTTCTGCATTTCCGATGCGGTGGTCGTGGATATGTCCGTGCCTGTGATGCGTTCCGTTTTGTGGAAAACGGCTTCAACCCGCTGATAAGAAACTGTGTCGAAGTTCGTCATCCCGGACAAGTCCCGTGAAACAGGGCGCGAGCCTGGATGTCTACGTCTATGATATGATTACGTTTTCCTGGCTTCCGGATCTCTCTATGCTTCGCATCGCTCGTGCGGAATGACGTTGAAGTTTTCTTCGAATTGCGTCACAGTCTTATAAGGAGTAATGCTCATGCCTGCTCGGTTCCATGCCAGGCGGTTGCTCGGCCGGTCCATCATTTTCCCGGCGCTGCCGACGCTTTTATGTCTCTTGCCCTTCCCTGCCCGGGCCGCGGACTTCTACCCCGCGAACCCGGCCGAATTCATCAATGACATCAACACGGCCAACGTCAGCGGCGAGGCCGACACCGTCTACCTCAGTGATACCACCTGCAGCTTTGAGGCTGTGGACAATATCGTCTGCGGCAACAACGCCCTACCCGTCATCTCCTCCATCATCACTATCGAGGGAAACGGCGCGGTGCCGGGCAACACGGGCGGCGGGGGCGGCACCGCGGAGGGCGGTAATGTCGGATTCGGCGGAGGACGCGGCGGCTCTTGTTAATGAGAAATCGTGGATGAAAACCCATGCAGCATGTAGTTCGAAAACTTCGTTTTTTACAAGCTTCCCTCTCTTATATTACGAGAAGTCAAGGTATTCTATGAAACAGTATCTGATCGGGATGGGACTGTTGTTGCTCCCGTGTTTCCCCGGGGCGGCCGAGGCCGAAGGGGAATGGTATGTCATAAGCTATGTCGGCCAATACAGCACGAGGGACTACGCGGATTTGTTATGGCGCGACTGGAACTTACAGGATGAGTATCTGGCCGCGGTAGGGGTGGGCAAGGAGATAGCCCGCTATAAGGAGCTGCTCGGAATCTCCGTTGATATCGGGATCGAGGCCGAAGGCCAAGTGGTGGGCCATTGGGGGGACAGCAAGACCTACCAGGAGTACGTGGGGGCGTTGAACCTTCGCTGGCATACCTTCCCCTGGAACCATGTCCTTCCGACGACGGTGGGTACTGGAATGGGCCTTTCCTATGCCTCCAGGGAGCCGGAACACGAGGCCGCTTCGCACGGAGGGAAAAGCGCCAAGCTTCTGGGTTATCTCATGTACGAGGTCACCGTTGGCCTGCGGCAAAGATCGGGTTGGAGCCTTTTTTTCCGGGTTCACCACCGGTCAGGGGCCTTTGGGACATTTCACGGGGTGCGCGGAGCGTCTAACTACCCCTGCCTGGGAGTCAAGTATGTCTTCAGGTCCGGGCCGTGAGAGGAAGACGTGCTTAGGGCTCACTCAAAAACAACTTCCCATTTTCCCATCTCAGCTTTGGGCCATCTTCGGCCGGCGTCCCTCTTTTACTCGTCGGAATTCTTAACAGGGTGGAAAGGTTTCCTTGCCTCGGCCGGCCACAGCGAACTCCGTCGGTTCAAGCTGTGCGTGTATTCCTCGTGCATCGCCATTTCGTTTTTGCAAACATAAATCTTCCTTGCCGACTCAATAATGCAATGCTTTGTTTTGCTGTCGTCTTAGCATAATTTGAAACAATTAATGAGTTGTTTATTGTCGGCATTTATTTTGATGTTTTATTCTTTTTTTGGTACAGAGGTTGCTGATATTGATTTTGTGGAGGGTCGACGGCGCCTCTTCATGCGGATAGGTGCCTTTTGAGCACTGCCCTGCTTTTGCTTATTTTCATTAGCTGGTGCCCATCCACAAATCATTTTTGGGCACTTGGGAGTTTCCAATTCATAAATGAGAGGTTTTTCGCAAGATCAAGGAAAACAAGGAGTTACGCATCCCGTCCGCAGGACGGGAACAAGGAACTCCGCCGTTTGACGCCGACCTGTCCCGACGAAGACGGGGGATTGCGGAAAAAGGCCATTTATGGATGCAAACTAGCTGCAAATCCGGATGACTGCTATGACCGAACCCGGCCTCGACCAACATGCACAGGGAAAAGCCAACCCCGTAATCCGCCGGGGAGCGCAATCCCAGCGGCCTTTGCGCGCCGCCATCATCGGAGGCGGCAAGGCCTGCGACGACCTTCTGGTTCTGTTGACCGAATACAATCTGAACCGTCTCAACATGGAGATCCTCGGCGTGGCCGACCCCAGGCCGGATGCACCGGGAATCTCGCGGGCCAAAAAGATGGGTGTGTTCACCACGGACGACTTCACCCGTTTGTACACGCTCCCGGGACTCAATCTCCTCATTGAATTGACCGGCTCCATGGATGTCCGGGAACAAATGATTCGGACCAAGCCTCTGGAGGTCAGTTCCATCGACCACCGGGGGGCTCGGCTGCTGTGGGACCTGCTCTCGCTCGAGGCGGAAAAACAGCAGATTCAGCGGGAGTCGCAAAAGAGACTGAGACTTTTTCTTGAATCGGCACACGATTTGATCTGCATCAAAGATCCGGACGGCCGTTATCTCTACATCAACCAGGCCGCAACCGCCTTCATGGGAACGCGGCAGTCGGACGTACTGGGCAAAACGGACTTTGATCTCTTTCCCAAGTCCATAGCCCGGGCCATGTGGGAAAGAGACCGGGAGATGCTCCAAAGAAAGCAGACGGTCAACTCCAAGGAGTCCATGACCGTTCAGGAGCAGATCCGTCATTTCAACACCGTCCGTTTCCCCGTCTTCAACGACCAGGGAGAGCTGGATTCCTATGCCATTATATCCCGGGACATGACCGAGGAAATGAACCTCCAGGAGGAAGTTCGTCAGCATAAAGAGTATCTGGAAAACATCCTCAACCACTCATCGGATATGATTATAACCACCGACCTCGAAGGACGCATGGTTACGTTCAATTCCGGGGGCACCCGAATGCTCGGCTACACACCCCAGGAAGTCCTGGGGAAAAACATTGAAACCCTGTGGAAGGATCCGGAACAGCGCAGAGAGATCATGGCCAGGGTGGAAGAACACGGAGCCGTGAACAATGCTGCGGGCGTCTTGATTTCGAAGGATGGTGAACCCGTGGAGGTCAGCCTCTCCCTGGCCCAGCTCCGGGACAACCATGGGAGGATCCTCGGGACGGTGGGGATCAGCAAGGATGTGACCGAAGAAAACAGACTCCGAAAGCAGCTGATCGAGCAGGAACGTCTGGCAGCAGTGGGTCAGACCGTAGCCGGAGTCACACACTGTATGAAAAACGTGCTCAACGGGCTGAAGGGCGGGGCCTACATGTTGAACGTAGGGCTTAAGAGAAGCCAATGGCCCCTGGTGGAAGAAGGATGGGAGAATGTCCAGAACGGCATTGATCGAATCGGCAAGCTGAGCCTGGATATGCT
>CAYVUX010000373.1:0-4334 GCA_964455075.1 uncultured Desulfobacteraceae bacterium
GGCCTTCTTTCGGCAACACAGTTCCTCGTTTAATCCTTATATCGGAATTCCAGCACGGGAACATTTTCCTTGACCAGGAATATGTTGTATGGCAAGGAAAAGGATTCACAAACATGGGGATGAGTGCGGCTCATTCCCTCAAGTCGGTTGCCTGAGAACTTCAGGCTCCGGGCCTGAAAAGACAACGAACGTCCACCGCACCTCGCGGCAGACAAATCATGATAGGAGATCGCAGAATTTATGGGCAATAAAAAAACGACAGGATCCGTAATGGTTGTTGGCGCCGGTATCGCCGGCATTCAGGCCTCTCTGGACTTGGCAGAGTCCGGGTACCTCGTGTATCTGGTGGAAGAAAAATCCGCCATCGGCGGGGTCATGGCGCAGCTGGACAAGACTTTCCCTACCAATGACTGCTCCATGTGTATTATCTCCCCGAAGCTTGTTGAGTGTGGGAGGCATCTGAACATTGATCTGCTGACCATGACAGAGGTTCTGGAAGTATCCGGAGAACCGGGGGATTTTCGCGTAAAGGTCCTCCAAAACCCCCGTTACGTGGACATCGCCAAGTGCACGGCCTGCGGGGAGTGCGACAAGGTCTGCCCCATAGAAGTTCCCAACCGCTTCGATGAAGGCATGCGGAATCGAAAGGCCGCCTACAAGCTTTACCCTCAGGCTATGCCCAGCGCATTTGCCCTCGAGAAGAGAGGGACGGCGCCATGCAAGGCGACCTGCCCGGCCCATGTGAGCGTCCAGGGATACGTGGCCCTGATCAACCAGGGGAAATACCGAGAAGCCCTGGAACTATTCAAGGAGTCGCATCCGTTTCCCGCAATATGCGGTCGTGTCTGTCATCATCCATGCGAAGGGATTTGTACGCGGGGTGACTTGGACCAGCCCATTGCGATCCAATATCTGCATCGATTCCTGGCCGATCTCGACCTGAACGAAAAAGAACGCTTCGTCCCCGAAATCAATGAGAGTCGCGATGAACGGGTGGCCGTCATCGGGGCCGGACCCGCAGGTCTATCCGCGGCGTACTTTCTGAGGAGAAAGGGCTACCAGGCCGCCGTGTTTGAAAAACTCCCGGTTGCCGGAGGAATGATGGCCGTTGGGATCCCGGAATACCGCCTGCCCCGGGACGTTCTCCAGGCGGAGATCAAGACCATCGAGGACATGGGTGTCGAGATCAAGACGGGCGTGACCTTCGGGGAAGACGTCACTTTGGAGAGCCTTAAGAAAGACGGCTACGCGGCCGTTTTTCTCGGCACGGGCCTCCACCTCAGCCGAAGACTCAACGTGGAAGGGGAGGATCTGCCGGCAGTGCTTGAAGGGGTGGCCTTCCTGAGGGACGCGGGGCTGGGAAATCCCGTGCAGGTGGAGCCGAGGGTTGTGGTTGTGGGAGGCGGAAACGTGGCCGTTGATGTGGCCCTGACCGCGCTCAGGTCCGGTGCGGAGGACGTAACCCTTGTCTGTCTCGAGAAAAGGGATGAAATGCCCGCCTGGGACTACGAGATCGAGGAGGCCCTGGAGGAAGGGGTCCATATTGTAAACAGTCTTGGGCCAAAGAGATTTTTGGAAAAAGACGGGAAGCTCGCGGGCGTGGAGTTCAAGCTTTGCACCTCGGTCTTTGATGAAAAGGGAGCTTTTCGGCCTCAATACGACGAAACGGATCTCACCACCATGGAAGCGGACACGGTCATCGTGGCCATCGGCCAGGCCGCGGACCTCTCATTTGTGGAGAGCCAGGGGATCGCCGCAACCGCACGGGGCGGCCTGGAGGCGGATCCCGTGACTCTGGAGACACCTGTCGAAGGCGTTTTTGCAGGTGGAGATGTCTTCTACGGGCCCAAGTCGGTGGTCGAGGCCGTTGAATGCGGAAAAGAAGCCGCAGAGAGCATCGACCGTTATCTCCGCGGCGAGGACTTGAGGGAAAACCGGGAAAAGGATTGGTCTTATGAGAAACCCGACACGGAGGAAGAGATCAGAAAATCCCGGACTCCAATGCAGACATTGTCGCTGGATGACCGCCGGGCCAACTTCAAGGAGATCGCTCTCGGTTACAGCGAAAAGGAAGCCAGGAAAGAGGCCGAGCGTTGCCTCAAATGCGGAATTTGCTCGGAATGTTATCAGTGCGTAAAGGCCTGCCTGGCCGAAGCCGTGGATCACAATATGCAGCCCCGTGAGGAAACCCTCGAGGTGGGCGCGATTGTCCTCGCTCCCGGATTCTCCCCTTTCGATCCCTCCGGCTTTGCGACTTACGAGTATGCCAATCATCCCAATGTGGTCACCAGCATGGAGTTCGAACGCATTCTCTCGGCGTCCGGGCCCTATGAAGGACATCTGGTGCGGCCTTCCGACCACAAAGAACCCGACCGCATTGCATGGCTGCAGTGCGTCGGCTCCCGGGATATCAACCGGTGCGACCATGCATACTGTTCTGCGGTTTGCTGCATGTATGCCATCAAGGAGGCGGTAATCGCCAAGGAACACAGCCACAAGGACATTGATGCAACCATTTTCTATATGGACATGCGGACTTACGGGAAGGACTTCGAGAAATACTACAACAGGGCCGAAGAAGAGGCCGGGGTTCGATTCGTTCGGTCCAGGGTCCACTCTGTTGAGCCGGCGGAAGACGGCAATCTCTTGATCTCGTATGCCACGGAGTCCGGCGAGATCATCGAAGAGGCCTTTGACATGGTAGTCCTGTCTGTGGGACTGGCACCCAATGCGAACATCACCGAGCTCGCCGGGAGGCTGGGAGTGGAACTGAACAGCCATGATTTCGCGCAAACCGGGAGCTTTGCCCCGGTCCAGACCAACCGGGAAGGCATTTACCTTTGCGGGGTTTTTCAGGGGCCCAAGGACATCCCTCAATCCGTGATGGAGGCTTCCGCCGCGGCGGCGGCCTCGGGTCGGCTCCTGACGGAGGCGAGAAATACCATGACCCGAACCAAAGAACTTCCGCCCGAGAAGGATTTTTCTCAGGAGGAACCGAGGATCGGGGTTTTCGTCTGCAATTGCGGCATCAACATCGGGGGCATCGCCGACGTCCCGGCCGTTCGTGACTATGCCAAAACCCTCCCGCACGTGGTTCACGTAGAAGATAATCTCTTCACCTGTTCCCAGGACACCCAGGACAAAATGAAGGAGGTTATTGAGGAGCAGGGAATCAACCGGGTCGTGGTGGCCTCATGCACCCCTCGGACCCATGAACCGCTGTTCCAGGACACCATTCGCGACGCCGGCTTGAACAAGTATCTATTTGAAATGGCCAACATCCGCGACCAGAACACCTGGGTCCACATGAACGATCCGGAGAAGGCAACGGAAAAAGCCAAAGACCTGGTGAGGATGGCCGTGGCCAAGGCGGCGCTGATTGAACCCCTCCAGCAGATCATGCTGGATGTAAACCAATCTGTTCTGGTCATCGGCGGCGGCGTGGCCGGAATGGAGGCCGCCCTGGGGGTAGCCCAGCAGGGTTATCAGGCCTATCTAGTCGAAAAGACGTCGGAACTCGGCGGCGTAGCAAGGCGGCTAAGGACCACCTGGAAAGGAGAGGATATCCAGCCATACGTAAAGGAACTGATTCGAAAGGTGGAGGATCATCCCCTGATCCAGGTGTTTATGGAGACAGAGGTCAAAAACACGACAGGTATCGTGGGCAACTTCGCCACCACCCTTGCCCCTGCCGAGGGCACCGGCGAATCTATTTTGGTGGAGCACGGGGGCACGATCTTCGCCACCGGCGGCAAGGAGTACAAACCCGAGGAGTACCTGTATGGCAAGCACCCCGGAGTGTATACCCATCTGGATCTGGATGAAGCCCTAACGGCCGGAGACACCCGTGTAGATTCGGCCCGGACAGCGGTATTCATACAGTGCGTGGGATCGAGAATCCCGGAGAGGCCCTACTGCAGCAAAGTCTGCTGTACCCATAGCCTGGAGAGCGCCTTGACCCTGAAAGAGGCCAAGCCGGAGATGGATGTCTTTGTGCTCTATCGAGACCTCCGTTCCTACGGATTCCGGGAGGACCTTTACCGGGAAGCCCGGGCCAAGGGCGTAATCTTCATCCGCTACGACCTGGATAACCTTCCGGAACTCGGCGAAGACGGCCAGGGAGGGCTCTCCATGAACGTTATGGATCCCATTTTGGGAAGGACCATCCAGATCTCCCCGGACATTGTGGTCCTGGCCACGGCCATTCTCCCCCATGAGAACAAGGGGCTTTTCGAGGAGTTCAAAGTTCCGGTGAACAGCGAGGGTTTCCTCATTGAGGCCCACATGAAGCTCAGGCCGGTGGATTTTGCATCGGAGGGGCTGTTCATGGCGGG
>CAYVUX010000374.1:0-4309 GCA_964455075.1 uncultured Desulfobacteraceae bacterium
CCCCCGCGCCACTTCTGGTCCGTCACCGTGTGGGCGAGCGCCGCCAGGAGCGACTCGGGAATGTCGTATCCGCCCTTCGGGGTTAGCCCGCTGATCCAGCCCTGGAAGGTGGTCTTGCTGGAGGTGAGGTTCCCGCCGTTATACACCTTGTACGGGAAATCCGTGGACGCGCCACAGGCCGCGCCGGTCTCTCCGGACTTCCCGCCGGGGAAGTCCTTGTACTCGGTGAGCCCCAGGCGGTAGTCGAGCCCGGACGCCGCCAGGGTGTTGGCAAACGCGATGGAAGCGCTCTTCATGCCGCCGATCTCGTCCCCCATGCTGCTCGTGGTGTCGAACACGAACACCACGTCCGCGGACCGGCCCGTGCTGGTGCAGTCCATGAAATCGTACAGGGTGTCGCACCGCGGGTCCACGGTCTGCACGAGGAAATCCTCGGCCTCGGCGTAGCCCTGGGGCACGTACGGCTCCTGCTCCTGGGCCCCGGCCGCGCCCGCGGCACCCAAGGCGAGCAGGAGCGACACCAAAACCCACAACAGTTTCTTTCCAAAAATCCCAGCCATTTCTTTCCTCCTTGCTGTTTAAGGTTATACGTTGCGCCTCCAATGAGGCTGTTTTCCCTATCAGGGGTTCTCCCGGCAGCCTGGAAAAGATTCCGGTCCGAAAGCCCGCTGGTCCTCGTTCTCGCCTTTCGCTGTTCAAGAGGCGGCGGCGCAATCCTCGGCACGGGCCGGGCAGGAATAGGAACCGCCCCCGCTAATTGGGAGGGGGAGACGCCACGTCTCCGCGGTTTCGGCTGCGCCGTGGATTCGGATAGTGTGAAATTATAAGAAAGCCTAAAGATGGTGTCAAAAGAAATCGTCGGCCCCACGTCGTGTGGATGCGCTTTTTCTCCGCCCCTCATGTTTCCCTTGCGCTCTGGGCCCCGGATGGTATGATCACGAATTCATGATACCCATTCGCGACACCGTTCAATCCCGGTCCTATCCCGTGGTCAACACGGCCGTGATTGCGGCCAATGTCTTGGTCTTCCTGGTTCAGGCGGCCCAGGGGCCTCAAGCGGAGCGCTTCATTTTCACCTACGGCCTGGTTCCGGCCCGGTATTCCATGCCGGAAATCGCGCAGTATTTCACCACGGGCCAGCAGGTGTTAGCCTTTTTCTCGTTCATGTTCCTCCACGGGGGATTCTGGCACCTCCTCGGAAACATGTGGTCTCTCTACATCTTCGGGGACAACGTGGAGGACCGGCTGGGCTCGCTCCGGTATCTCCTTTTCTACGTGCTCTGCGGGATCGTTTCCGGGGTTTCCCACCTGGTGCTCAACGCGGGCTCGGCCGTCCCCACCATCGGGGCGAGCGGGGCCATCGCCGGGGTGATGGGCGCGTATTTTCTGCTTTATCCGGGCTCCAGGATCTTGACCCTCATCCCGATCTTTTTTATTCCGTACTTCCTGGAACTCCCCGCGTTCGTGTTTCTCGGCGTGTGGTTTCTCTTCCAGTTTTTGAGCGCCGCGGGAAGCGCCGGCCAGGGAGCGGGTATTGCCTGGTGGGCCCACATCGGGGGGTTCCTTTTCGGGATAATTTTTTTGAAGATACTCCTTTTCCTCCCCGAACCGGGGTTCACCCGCCGCATCAAGGCCTTGACGTCGAAGCACCGAAGTCCCCGGCTGCAGGTGATCCGAACGGCCGGGTCTTCCACGGACTCTGACCTTTACGGCGTCATCGAGGTGACCCCGCACGAAGCCCGGCTGGGAACGCGAAAGCTGGTGAACATTCCCCGCGGATTTCAAAAGAGGACCTTCCGGGTGACGGTTCCTCCGGGCGTCAAAGAGGGAACCCGGCTGAGGCTCCCCGGGATGGGAGCGGAGCAAGGACAAGGGAGAAAGGGAGATCTTTATCTCAAGGTCAAAGTGCGGGACCTCTGAGATCTCCCTCTCGACCCGTTCCCCGCCGCTCCCGATGAGACAACCAACCGGATTCCCGGGCCCTCGAAATGCGGCCGGGATGCTCCGCAGAGTCGCCGTGCCCGCGCCTTTTGTCGACACGAAAAATTTGCGGGGGCCTGCACGGAGCCGTTAGAGTGAGCGCAGGGAAGGATCATTCAGACGGCGGGAAGACCGAGAGAAGCGGGAAAGGCTGCTCATGGACATGACATTTCTGGGAACCGGGGGCGCATGGGGGCTTCCCGAACTCAACTGCGACTGCCTGATCTGCCGTGAAATGCGGCGCAAAGGAGAGAAGAGGGAGCGGACGTCGCTCCTTTTTTCCGACGGGGACACCCTTCTGGTCGACTGCGGGCCGGACGCCAAGGCCCAGCTCGTGCGGCACCGGGTGAAGTCGCTCAGTGCGGTCCTCGTCACCCACGAGCATGGGGATCACTACATCGGGCTGGACGAGCTCTTCGCATACAAGCGGAACACCCCCCGGGAGGCCTTTTCGCCCATCCCGGTTTATCTCACCGACGAAAGCCGGCGCGTCATTGCACCGAGATTCGACTACCTGGAGCGGCTGGGGGTGATCGAGATCCGGACGGTCGAGGCGGGAGTCCGATTCTCTGTCGGGAATTTCGAGATTCTTCCTTTTCGGACCGAGCACGGGGCCTTCGCCAAGGGCTCCGTGGGCTACCTGATCATGGGGCCCGCGGCGGGCGGTGGAGAATCCCGGGTTCTCTACACCTCGGACTTCATGGACATCCCCGAGATCCATGACGAGATGCTGGAGCCGGACTATCTGGTGGTTCAGTCCTTCTGGCTCCATGAGCCCCTCCACAACCGGCCGCATCACATGAGCTTCCAGCGGGCCCCGGAATACATCATCCGCCTCAACCCGCGGGCGGAGACCTTTCTGGTCCACATGGGCGACGCGGACCAGGTAGTGGGGGACCCGGAGAATCACCAGGCCAAGAAGTACGAACCCGCGGATCCGCTCAGGCCGCCTTCCGGTGGCCCGGCCTACCCGGTTCCCCGGAACCAGCAGCAGTGGCAGGAGACCGTGGATCGGGTGCTCGCCGACCGGAAGCTCGCGTACCGGGTCACGGTCGCCCGCGACGGCAAGATGGTGACCATTTGAGCGGTCGGATCGGCTCGTTCGGGAGGAAAAGATGGACTACCAGGTGATTGTGGTGGGAGCAGGGCCTGCGGGCATCTTTGCCGCACTGACTCTGGCCGATTCGGGCGTGTCGCCCGTGCTTCTCCTCGAAAAAGGCAAAGCCCTGGAGGAGCGCACCCGCAAAAATTCCGAGGAGATGCTCTGCGGCTGGGGCGGGGCGGGCGCCTACAGCGATGGAAAGCTTACGCTCTCTCCCGAAGTCGGGGGGTTTCTCGGGGAATTCGTCGAGAAGGGCACCCTCCAAAGCGTGCTCGACGAGGCCGACAACATCTACGTGGAGCACGGCGCTCCGGAAGAGGTGTTCGGCGAGACCTCCCCCAGGCTGGAGGAACTCTCGGCAAAGGCCCGCCGGGCGGACCTGGAATTGATCCCCACGCGGATCCGCCACATCGGAACCGATAACTGCAAACGGGTACTGGACCGCATCAGGGCTTCGCTTTCAGGCCGCATCGAGATGCGGACGGAGTGCCCGGTGGAACGCATCCTCAGGGACGGGCCGCATGTGCTGGGTGTCGAGACGGCCGACGGCAGGACGATCCGGTCCCGGTTCGTAGTGGCGGCCCCGGGGCGATCCGGCTCCCGGTGGATGAGGGCCCAGGCCGAGTCCCTGGGCGTGAAGACCACTGCGAGTCCCGTGGACATCGGGGTCCGGGTGGAGCTCCCCGCCGTGGTGCTCCAGGAAATTACGGATACCACGTACGAATCCAAACTGGTCCACTACTCCAGGACCTTTGACGACAAAGTCCGCACATTCTGCATGAACCCGTACGGAGAGGTGGTGACCGAGAAGACCGGCGGCATTCTCACGGTCAACGGCCACAGCTATTCAGCGCGAAAAACCGAAAACACCAATTTCGCCCTCCTGGTAAGCAGCGCCTTCACCGAACCTTTTGACGACCCCATCGGATACGGCCGCTACATAGCGGGCCTGGCCAACCTGCTTGGAGGCGGTGTGCTGATCCAGAGGCTGGGAGACCTGCTGGCGGGCAGGAGGAGCACCCGGGCACGCATCGCCCGGTGCCTGACGAGTCCCACCCTCGAGGAGGCCACTCCGGGCGACTTGAGCTTTGTGCTCCCGTACCGCCACATGATGGCCCTCATCGAGATGCTCCAGGCCCTGGACAAACTGGCGCCCGGGGTCTATTCACGGCACACGCTCCTCTACGGCGTGGAGGTGAAGTTCTACTCCAACCGGCTCGACGTTTC
>CAYVUX010000375.1:0-4307 GCA_964455075.1 uncultured Desulfobacteraceae bacterium
CCGGATCGGAGTCCGGGACAGGCCGCGATCCGGGATCCAGAAGTCCACGAAAAGACGGCGTTTCGCTGGATTCCGGATCTCCCTTGCTTCGCATTGGTCGTCCGGAATGACGGCTTTTTCCCGGTCTCGGGACTCTATGAGACTACTAAATTTCCTTTCCCGAAATACTCGGAGTATTCCTGCGGCCGTTCCCGCCCGGGTGGGGTCCGTCTCCTTATTCCGAATGGTTATACACCGGGAAGCCTTCTCTCTTGCACAATTGATCGCGTTCCGCCTCCCTCAGGTCTTCCCTCACCATGAGCTTCACCAGTTCCTTGAAGGACACGCGGGAGTTCCAGTTCAACTCCTCGGCGGCCTTTGACGGATCCCCGAGGAGCGATTCCACTTCCGTGGGCCTGAAATACCTCCGGTCCACCAGCACAAGCGGCCTGCCGTTCTTGGCATCCCGGCCCACTTCGTCAGGCCCCTTTCCTTCCCAGTGGATCTCGACTCCCACCTCGTTGAAAGCCAGCTCCACGAATTCCCGCACGGAGTGGGCTTCGCCCGTGGCGATCACGTAATCCTCGGGGGTATCGCGCTGGAGCATCCGCCACATGGCCCGGACGTAATCTCCTGCGTAACCCCAATCTCTCCGGGAATCAAGATTCCCCAGATAAAGGTTCTCCTGCAGTCCCAGCTTTATTCTGGCCACGGCCCTCGTAATCTTTCGGGTTACAAACGTCTCACCACGGATCGGGGATTCGTGATTGAAGAGTATGCCGTTGCAGGCAAACATGTCGTAGGCCTCCCGGTAGTTCACGGTGATCCAGTAGGAGTACACTTTCGCCGCTCCGTAAGGACTTCGAGGATAAAAAGGCGTCGACTCCTTCTGCGGCGTCTCCCGCACCTTGCCGAACATTTCGCTGGTGGAGGCCTGATAGAAACGGGTTTTCTGCTCCAGCCCGAGGATCCGAATGGCTTCGAGAAGCCTCAGCGTACCCAATGCATCTGCATTGGCCGTATATTCCGCGGTTTCAAAGGACACCTGAACGTGGCTCTGGGCCGCGAGGTTGTAGATTTCATCGGGCTGAACCTGCTGGATGATGCGGATCAAATTGGTGGCGTCGGTAAGATCTCCGTAGTGCATCAAAAAGCGAACATCGGGTTCATGTGGATCCTGGTAGAGGTAGTCCACCCGGGCGGTGTTGAAGGAAGACGCCCTGCGTTTGATGCCGTGGACCTCATAGCCCTTTTGCAAAAGGAGGTCCGCCAGATAGGCCCCATCCTGACCGGTGATTCCGGTAATCAACGCCTTCTTTGCCATCCCCAGATTCCCCCTTTCCCATTCCTGCACGATCCCGATCCGGAGCAAGGCTTCTTCAAAAGTATGGTGCCAGGACCCCTGAGCGGATCTTGTCCATTATTTTTGGTTCTTCCGGAAAATGGGTACCTGTTTGATTCAGATTTGATTCAGAATAGCTCGCAAAAAGGTGTCCGTGATTCGAAAAACGTCATTCCGGACGACCGAAGCGAATGCAAGGGAGATCCGGAATCCAGGAAAACGCCGTCTTTTCGTGAACTTCTGGATCCCGGATCGCGCCCTGCTTCACAGGACTTGTCCGGGATGACGAATTACCATAAAGCCTCCTTCGCCGGAATGACGGCGTGAACCTCCAGGCATCAGAATGTCACGATTTCTCATTCCCTTAAACGAAGGGAAAATCCGATGACCATTTCTTTTTGGGACCGTTAGGTATCCATTTTCCGGAAGAACCTTATTTTTTCGTGAATATCTCAACCGGAAAAGATGACAAAAAATCGCACAATCTCCGATAGTTGTCAAACGCGATTTGGAGGAAGAATACGGCACGGGGGCCGCCCTACGCCTTGTCGTAGTGGCTGAACTGCATGGTGAACGTGCCCCGCCCTTGGGAGACGGAGCGAAGGGAGGTGGAATACCCGAACATCCTGGAAAGGGAAATATGAACCGCCACCACCTGAACCGGACCCTTGTTTTCTATCCGTTCGATCTTTGCCTGCCTGGTGTTGAGATCCCCGATCACCTCTCCCACAAACTCCTCCGGGACCAGGACTTCCGCGTCCATGATCGGTTCGAGAAGCATGGGCTCGGCCCGCCTGCACGCGTTCCTGAAGGCCATGCCCGCGGCGATTTTGAACGCCATGGCGTCGGAGAAGTTCTCCTTCATTCGCACGTCCAGGAGGGCCGTCTGAACATCAATGACGGGATAGCCCATTACCGGACCGCTTGCCCCGGCTTCGAAAATCCCCTGCTTGATCGCCTCCAGGAACTCTTCGGTAAGCTCGGGGTTCTCGCAGTGATCCACGAACCGGTTTCCTTCGCCTCGAGGCGCGGGAGTCAGTTCGATCTTGACCCCTGCATAATGCTGCTGTCCCGCCAGTTCCCTGTCAAAGACCTCCTCGTGAACGAGACCCTTCGTCACGGTTTCCCTGTACACCACCTGCGGCTTTCCCTGGTTGGTGTCCACGGAGTATTCACGCTTGAGCCTTCCGGTAATAATGTCCAGGTGAAGCTCTCCCATGCCGGAGATGACCGTCTGGCCCGTCTCCTCGTCAATCCGGAACTTGAAGGTGGGGTCTTCGTCCGAGAGCTTTCCCAGACTTTCCATGAGCCTTTCCTGGTCCTGAACCTTTTTGGGCTCCACGGCGATGCTGATCACCGGTTCGTTGAACTGGATGGTCTCGAGGAGGATGGGGCTTTGCTCAGAGCACAGGGTGTCTCCCGTGGAGGCCAGTTTCAGCCCCATGGCCGCCACAATGTCCCCGGCCGACGCCTGGTCAATCCGCTGCCGTTTATTGGAATGCATTTTCAGGAGGCGCGAAAGTTTTTCCTTTGCGTCTTTCGTGGAGTTGTATACCGTATCCCCGGCCTTCACGCTTCCCGAATACACCCGGAGGTAGGTCATCTTCCTTCCCTGGTCCATCATGACCTTGAAGGCCAGTGCGGAAAACGGTCCCTTGGGGTCCGCGGTACGGGTTTCCTTGTTTCCCGTATCGGGAAGAAGCCCCACGATGGCCGGGACTTCCACCGGAGACGGAAGGTAATCCACGATGCCGTCCAACAGGGGCTGGATCCCCTTGTTTCTCAAGGCCGCCCCACAGAGCACGGGAACCAGCTTCAACTCCACGGTGGCATCTCTCACAGCTTTGATGATGTCCGGGAGCTCAATCTCCTCCTCGGCCAGATATTTCTCCATAATATGATCGTCTTTTTCCGCCAGGGTTTCGAGGAGTTCTTCCCTGGCGCGTTCGGCATCCTCAAGCAGGTCTTCGGGAATCGGCACCTCCGTAAACGTTGCTCCGAGCATTTCCTCCTCCCAGAGGATTCCCTTCATTTTCAGGAGATCGATCACCCCGACAAAGCCGCCCTCCGCGCCCCAGGGGATCTGCAAGACCAGGGGCGTCGCGCCAAGCCTGTCGCGTATCATCGTCACGGCCATGTAAAAATCGGCTCCGATCCTGTCCAGCTTGTTGATAAAGGCGATCTTGGGGACTTTGTACCGGTCGGCCTGACGCCACACCGTCTCCGACTGGGGCTCCACCCCGCCCACGGCGCAGAAAACGCCGATCGCCCCGTCAAGCACTCTCAAGGAGCGCTCCACCTCAATAGTGAAATCCACGTGCCCGGGCGTGTCGATGATATTGATCGTGTGCCCCCTCCACCCGCATGAGGTCACCGCGGAGGTGATGGTGATTCCCCGCTCTCTTTCCTCCAGCATCCAGTCCATGGTGGCTTCGCCGTTGTGGACTTCTCCCATTTTGTGGACCCGTCCGGAATAAAAGAGCACCCTCTCCGTAACGGTGGTCTTGCCCGCATCGATGTGGGCGATGATCCCGATATTCCGGGTATTGGCCAGTTTTGCCAAAGCAGGTCTCACGGTATGCCTGTCAGTTCAAACCGAGGGAAATGCATGTGCGTTCCCAGTCGCTTGAACTGCTCCTTTCGTGTAGAAAAAAACGCCTCATTTCGTTGACATGGAGGCTCAATCTAAGTTATCTTGCGTGCCCTGTCAAGGCGATTGCTGCCCGATGGGAAGGTGCTCAAAACACCGCACCCAGCCCCTCTCGCCGAACAAAAAAAGGTTGCCCGGTTTTCGTGTACTTTTATCTTTGACGGGGTAAAAATACGAGTTCGGGGCGTTCTGATTTTGGCCTGAGGGTCCACCCCGTCATTCCGGACGAACGACGCGAAGCAAAGAGGGACCCGGAATCCACGAAAACGGCATCATACCGTGAACTTCTGGATCCCGGCTCGCGCCCCGTTTCACGGGGCTTGGCCGGGATGACGG
>CAYVUX010000376.1:0-4306 GCA_964455075.1 uncultured Desulfobacteraceae bacterium
AGTTCCAGGAGATCCTTATTATCTTATGAGATTTCGCGCAAAGGAATCAAGCCCCTGGCTAAACCTCTGTTTTTTCAAGTGTATGTAGACAGGCGGGAATCCTGGAAGCAATGGTGCCCTCGAAACTTCTTGCTCTGTCTGCCGGATTCTCCGCCTTTCCGCTTCCGAAGGGGAACCGCGTAGGCATCGTCACCCTGGGAGGAGGCTGGGGGGTTGTGACTGCGGGTGCATGCAACGAGAAGAGAAGGGTCTGGTCGTCCCGCAGATCCCCGGGAGGATCGCGGAGGCTATAGGCCGGTATCTTCCCCCGTTCTGGAGTCGGGGAAATCCCGTCGATCTTGTCGGCACCCGGGATCTCGATGTGCCCGTAGTCGCGGTGGAGGAATTGGTGAAGTGGGACGGCATCGACGCCGTCCTGAGCCTCGGCATTGTGGGACGGATCGAACTCGTCCGTTTGCTCGTTGAATCGACCCGGCTGGCGGACCCAACCGCCTCTTCGGACTTTCTCAAACAGATCGAAGAGCCGAGCGCCGGATATGAGAAGCAGTATACCAGAAAAATGGTGGACCTGATGGAGCACTATGGGAAACCGATAATCGGCGTCTCGTTGACAAGTACAGGAGATCGAACGGTGTATCCCGTAGAAGGGAAGCGCTACAGCGGAGTCTTTTTTCAGACGCCCGAGACGGTGGTAAGCGTGCTGTCGGCGATGGTTGCCTATCGGAAGTCCGTCTCTATTGAGGAGCTTGGTGAGAGATGATGACTTTCATTTCGGGTGTCCATTCCCCTCCCGACGAAACCTGGTGACTGTGCAGAAATGACAGTTGCAGAGGTCTGGAGGCGCCGTTTGCGCCGAATGCTTTTCCATGATATCCTGGTGAGTAGTAATGACATCCCTACGACATAGAAACGGCCTACACCCCCTTCCAGGAGGCTGTCGGAAAGTGGCCGGATACAAGGCTTCCGCAGACCTGAGGAATGAGGCGTACTTACGGCACGCCCCGGTGGCGAAGGCCAAGGGCAACGCCGCTCGCGAGATCCCGCTTCAGCGGGGAGATGGGTGATTCCCGACAGCCTCCCGGGCCAGGACATGAAGACGCCGTATGGAATGGAGAGCCTTGCCGGATAACACGAAGCCGATCCGAAAGAATCCCCATCTCTACGAGATCAACCTCATGACTTGGCTCCACGAACTCAGCCGGAGAGAAGGCCGGGACCTCAACCTCGGCGACATCCCGCCCGAAGAATGGATGCGCTTGAGGGCGAAGGGAGTCGACATTGTGTGGCTTATGGGAATATGGGAAAGAAGCCCTTATTCCCGACGGACGGCAAGGAGCGAGCCTTTCATATTGGATTTCTGCCGGTCGGTCTTTCCGGAATACGACCCGGAAGACGTAGCCGGATCTCCCTATGCCGTAAGAAGATATGTGCCGGATCCGTCACTTGGCTCCGTGGACCAACTCGCCCGGCTCAAGAAAACCCTGGAGGCTGCCGGACTCCTGCTTGTCCTGGACTTTGTTCCCAATCACACAGCCTGCGACCATCCGTGGATTGAAGAACACCCGGACCGATATGTCGGCGAACCACGGGATGGGAACAAAGATTGCAGACCGGGCTTCTTTCCGGCACCGCCACCGTCCACCGACCGGTGCATTGCACACGGAAAGGATCCTTATTTCCCGCCTTGGTCGGATACAGCGCAACTCAACTACACGAATCCCAACACCATAATGGCGATGAAGGACACCCTGGTTGAAATCTCACCCCTTTGTCATGGATTCCGCTGCGATATGGCGATGTTGGTTATGAAAGAGGTTTTCATCAAAACGTGGGAGGAATGCCTGATTCAAGGCGCCACGGTTGATGAGGAGTTTTGGCCCCTGGTGACCCGAAAATCGAGCCCGACGCCCGGGCCGATGATCTGGGTTTCGGAGGCGTACTGGGGGCTCGAGGAGGAGCTTCTCCGCCAAGGGTTCGGCTTTGTCTATGACAAGACCTTTTACGACGCCCTCTTGAATAGGGATGTTCGGGGTCTCAAGTCGGTGCTTTCCCTCGATGTGGAACGCCAGCAGAGAAGACTTCGTTTTCTGGAAAACCATGATGAGGAGCGGGCTGCTCATGCCTTTGGTCCCGACCGTATCCGAAGTGCCATGGTTGTGCACGCTACGGTTCCGGGAATGCGCCTCTGGCATCACGGCCAGTTCCAAGGGAGCCGTCTCAGGGTTCCGGTACAGTTGAGACGACGACCTCTCGAACCTGTCGACCGGGGCATCCAGGCCTTCTTTGAGATGCTTCTGCGGGAGGTCGACCAACCGGTATTCCACCAGGGGCACTGGCGCATGTGCGGCGTCACCGGATGGCCGGACAATCCTTCCTGCGAGAACCTCCTGGCCTGGTGTTGGAAGCACGGCGAGGAGAGACGGTTGGTGATCGTCAATCTGTCTTCCTATCCGGCGCAGGGTTATGTTACATTGCCTGTGGAGTGGTTTTCTGCGGGCGAGCATTTTTTATTTACCGACCCGCTTGAAGGGAGCCGGTTCTTGCACAAAACCATCGAGTTGCAGGAATCCGGCCTTTACGTGGATCTCGATCAAGGACGATTTCATTTTTTGAAAGTGCAAAGAGGCTAGATAATATGATCTCGGCGATCCGGACACTCGATGTGAGACCCAGAATCCCGGAGAAGATAAAGGATCTCAAGGTCCTTTCGAAGAACCTGTGTTTTGCATGGAGCTACGACGCGGTTGATCTGTTCAGAAGGATGAACCCGGACCTCTGGGAGGATTCCAGGTACAATCCCGTGGAACTGTTGGGCAGGATGCGGCAGAATGATCTGGAGGCACTCGCTGAAGACGAAGGGTTTGTTGCGCACCTGGACCGTGTCAGTCAGGAGTTTCGCCGCTACATGTCCGAAGAGCCGGACCCCATGGTCTGCGGCAAGCGGGAAAGCGAGTTCCTGGTGGCCTATTTTTCTGCGGAATTTGGGGTTGCGGACTGTGTCCCCATCTATTCCGGGGGGCTTGGCATCCTTTCGGGAGATCACCTGAAGTCGGCGAGTGATCTAAAGCTCCCTATCATCGGCGTTTCCTTGGCCTACCAGGAAGGATACTTCCGGCAGTACCTTACCTATGACGGCTGGCAGATGGAACGATACCCCTTCAACGAGTTCTCCTTGATGCCCATGGATCCTTTGATGAAGCACGAGCAAGGAATTCCCCTGAAAGTAGAGGTCACCCTGAAGGGAGAGCGGGTGGCAATTCATGCTTGGCGCGTGAGCGTGGGAAGATGCACCCTGTACCTGCTCGATACAAATGTCCATGAGAATCCGGACTGGGCAAAGGCAATCACGGGTCAGCTCTACGGGGGAGACCGGGAGATGAGGCTTTGCCAGGAGATCGTGCTGGGAATCGGGGGCGTGAGAATGCTCAGGGCGGCGGGGCTGGATCCGAGCGTGTATCACATGAATGAAGGCCACTCGGCTTTCGCGGTCTTCGAGCGGATACGGGAGCTGCGCGAAGATCACGGGCTGACGTTTAATGAGGCGCTGGAACTGGTTCGGGCGACGAACGTATTCACTACGCACACCCCGGTGGCCGCAGGAATCGACAGGTTCGATGCGGATTTGATGCGCAGCTATTTTGAAAACCTGGCCGTCAGGATAGGGATCAGTTTCGATGTGCTGATGGGTTTTGGAAGGGAGGAGCCAAGGAACCGCGCGGAGGATTTCTGCATGACAATCCTTGCGCTGAGAATGTCGGCCAGGAGCAATGCGGTCAGCAGGCTGCATGCCAGGGTGAGTCGAAACATGTGGCAGAGTCTGTGGCCGAAGACCCCGCTGGACGACCTCCCCATTGTGCATATCACCAACGGGGTTCACATCCCCTCGTGGATATCCAAGGGCATGGGAGAGAATTTTGACCGGTACCTGGGCCCCCGCTGGATTGAAGATCCCGACAATGTAAAAGTGTGGGAGCGGGTGGACAAAATCCCCGATACGGAGCTCTGGAGAACCCATGAAAGGGCCAGGGACCGCCTGGTGGGGTTTGCAAGACGAAGGCTGAGAGGGCAGCTCGCAAAACGGGGGGTGTCCGAAAGGGAAGCGGCTTCGGCCGACGAGGTTCTGAATTCGGAGACGCTCACGATCGGATTCGCGAGGCGCTTTGCTCCGTACAAGAGGGCCAACCTGGTTCTTAGAGACCTGGAGCGGCTGGCTCGGATTCTGGGTAACGGGAGACATCCCGTCCAGCTGATTTTTGCGGGCAAGGCCCATCCCCAGGACCAGATGGGAAAGGAGATGATCCGCGAC
>CAYVUX010000377.1:0-3252 GCA_964455075.1 uncultured Desulfobacteraceae bacterium
ATTCCGGCCCTTCGAACGGCCTCCGTGAGGGACAGCGCACCCAGGTCCAGCAGGGATGATTGCAGCTTTTCAAGCCGCGAGGCGAGGTCACGAAGTCACCCTATGGGATAAGAGAGCCAGGCTAGGGGGGGCACTGTACTATGCCGGACTTGCGCCTTGCAAAGAGCCGTTCAAGCGGTATCTCAAATTCCTCCTAGACCGCCTCAAGAGCGTCTCGGTGAAACTCTCCTTGGAAAAGGAGGGAGATGCGGACACTATTCTGGAGTACGCGCCAGATCAGGTACTCATTGCTACAGGATCATTGAGTCCTTCTCCGGCAATACCCGGTGCGGAAAAGGTCGAACTGAAGAGCGTGGAGGAAGGATTCGAAAAATCCTCCGGCGGTTCTCGGGTCCTTGTGATTGGCGGCGGTGCCAGAGGCTCCGAACTGGCCGAATATCTTGCTCATCGTGGAGATGAAGTGACAGTAGTCGAGGCTTTCGGCCGACTGGCCGGTGATACGCCGTTGCAGATCCGACACTACGTTGCCGGCCGCCTTAAGGCCGCTGGAGTCACAGTGAGATTCTACTCCATGGTGAAGGAGTTTCTCCCTAGTGGTGTTCGGATTCAAACCGAGGGAGGAGAGGAATTGCTTGCTGGATTTGATCCGATGATCTTGGCCTTCGGAGATGCCGCGAACCTCGGTCTTTACAGAATCCTCTATGATGCGGGTTTGCTTGTATCCATTCTTGGGGATGCGAGGCAGCCGAGGGATCTAATGGCCGCGGTTCACGAGGGATATAGATCAGGGGATTCGGTCTAAGGATTTTGGTAATATGCCAGGCTAGTGGTTTAACACATAAATAACCCGGGTAATCCCCCGGCTATGCCGGGGGACCCTAGCAGTTTGACAATTCCTGGAGTAAGAGAGAGCCTCCAAACGTGAACCGCCTGAATCTCACGGAAAGGAGGCCCTCTTTGAACAACGTGTAAAGTCTAGCGCACAGTGTCTGGGAGTGCAAGTACCACATAGTATGGATACCGAAATGGCGCAGGAAAGTGTTATACGGCCGATTGCGGAGGTATTTAGGGGATGTGTTTCGAGAGCTAGCGCGGCAACGGGAGGCGCAAATTCTCCAGGGGTATCTGTGCGCCGGCCACGTGCACGTGCATATTTCCATCCCACCCAAGCATGCAGTAGCGCAAGTGGTCGGTTTCATCAAGGGCAAGAGCGCCTTACACACCGCGAGGACCTTTGGCGGTAGAGCCAGGAATTTTGTTGGAGAACACTTCTGGGCCCGAGGCTACTATGTATCAACGGTAGGCCGAGACGAAAAAGTGATCCGGGAATACCTCAGGAAGCAGAAGACAAACGACTTGAACAACTGAACCTGCTGAAGTAGCCGTCTTCAGGCGGCCCAAGATTTTTTCACCACTTCGAGCGATTCACAGTTCAAGCCCCCGGCTTTGCCGGGGACATGACTCAAAATAGCCTATGTGTCATCACAAGAATGCGAGGATAGAGTCCTCTTGGGCTTTTCTTTTGAGTCTATCTATTATGGGGTCGCGAGCCTAAAGTGCCTTACGCTAGGCGATTTGTGGATGGCCGCCGTCTAATCCCAGATAGCTATCACAGTGAGCCTTGAAATGATCTACTCGAAGACCGGGAAGGGTGTAGGCACAAGGCTCTCACAAAGAGATGCCACGAAGCGGGTTTGCCGTTGAGTCTTTTCGGGCTCGTATCCGTGGCTGCGCCCTCAGGACTTCACCTGCTTCTTAAAAGGGCGGCGGACTTTCTGGACGGGGTATGCCGGGACCTCCATCCCAGATCCTGGAGCCTCCATTGATGGCAGCACGCGACCAATCATTGGGACAGCAGATCCCCTTGTATCTGGTAATGGCTAGGGCCCTTGATATGGCTCCAGTGTTTGAAGCCCAAGGATTGAATGCACGGGTTTAGCCGGTGTAGTTGAATGGGACGCTTTTCCTCGGGCTGTTTTGTCTCCCCTAAAGGAAGCTGCAAGGATAAAGGCGCGGATTGAAAAAGGAATAGAACTTCGTGTAATAATTGTTCATTGACAGCAAGCATGCGGAATAATTAAAATGTTAAACTTATGCGATTTTGCGGAATGCGTATCCATAAAATGATAAAAGGCTGGACACAATATGAGTATATACGGGCATATAAGGGGAACCGGTTCGTTTTTCCCTCAAAGGGTATTATCGAATCGAGACCTGGAAAAAATCGTTGAAACATCAGATGAATGGATAGTCAGAAGAACAGGGATTCGGGAACGAAGGATATCTTCCCTTAAACGAGATGAGAGCACGACTCAAATGGCTACTGTGGCTGCTCATAAGGCACTCCAAATGGCGGATTTGGATCCTAAGGATCTGGACAGGATTGCCGTGGGAACAGTCACTTCGGATCGGCAGTTTCCATCAACTGGATGCATGGTTCAGGAGGCCTTAGGCGCACAAAATGCCGTCGCGTACGATGTTTCTGCCGGATGTTCAGGCTTTTTGTTTGCCATAGACTCGGTTTTTAATTCTATTCGTTGTGGTTCCTGTCATCATGCCCTTGTTATTGGAGTTGAAAGGCTTTCCTCCGTCATTAACTGGGCGGATCGTGGAACCTGTGTCCTTTTGGGAGATGGGGCTGGGGCGGTGGTTGTATCCGCCGATCCCCAAAAAGGCGGCGTTCTCTCGACTCATATCAAATCGGACGGGCGGTTTTGGGCACTGCTGTATTCCTATAAAGATGAGGATCACACGCCCGATATCCTGAACCCATTGGACACAAAGCCGCAGAAATTGCGTATGGCGGGAAACCGACTCTTCAAAAGGGCTATTGGGAATCTGTCTGAAATTACGAACAAGGCCCTGGCGCATAGCAACATGACCTCTAAAGATATCAAGCTTGTGGTGCCCCACCAGGCAAACATGCGTATCATTCGAGGCTTCATGCGGAATTGTGACATCCCGATGCATCAGGTGTACACGAACGTGGAGCGATATGGAAACACCTCCTCCGCGTCCATCCCCTTGGCACTGGATGAGGCTTATAGAGATGGTCTGCTTGCGTCCGGAGACAATGTGTTGCTGGTGAGCTTTGGCGCGGGCCTGACATGGGCGGCGGCGCTGATAAAATGGTCTATGGAGTCCCGTGTGCCTGCCGCTGAGGATGGGGTCGCATCCGAATCGATACGGGAAAAAGAGGTCATTTACTCTGTGCGGTAATTTGTAAAACTCAAGTACTTACCGAAGAGGGAC
>CAYVUX010000377.1:3262-4305 GCA_964455075.1 uncultured Desulfobacteraceae bacterium
ACTGACTGTTCGGGAAGTACTTGGGTTTTAAACATACACCACAAATTGGACGATACTTTCCCTGTTCTAAGAGGGTTTTTTCAGAACGGGGACTTTCTCCTCAGCGCTTCTGCCTTTCCTCTCTTTGACTATACAACTTCACTCTTTCCGGGAGCATTTAATCCATCTCTTTTACGGCATCCATGGATCGGTGGAGGAGTTCCTCCTTGCCTGAAAAGAAATCCGGCAGCGCAAAGTAGGGGATGTCGACGATTTTGAAAAACTCCAGAGCGAAGAGAGCGAGAAGAAGAATGATTGCATACACCAAGTATTTGGAAATCATGTTAAAATACTCCCATCTTTGGATTTTCCCACAAGAAATTTCCCCGCTTGTGCAGTTCGTCAGGAGGCCTTTGCGGCCCCTCTATGGCGGAGGCCATGCCGAGGCTGTGTTCCATGCATTGAATTTCCGGGAAGACCTTTGCTGCCGGCTCAAGATCCTGGAAATTGCCATCCCTCCTTTGGGGGAACGCCTTGAGGAAATTCCTCGACTAGCAGTCTGTCGGACTTAGTACACATTGGCATAAATACGATGAGATATTATTGTTGTATTTTTGACTTATTTATGGCATAAGTCTTCTTCGGAAAGGATGGATTTATGCCAATAAAAAGCCCATATAGGATCATGTTGACTGCAGATGAAAAAAGTATTACAGTCTATCATCCGAAAATGTACGTCACAGTATTCCGATGTCATGCGGGCCAAAATCGTCCTCCTTGCCGCTGAGGGGTTTCAAACAAGGAAATCGGTCAACGACTTGAACTGCCTCGACAGATCGTCCCCAAATGGCGAAAGCGCTTCTTTGATCAACGCCTGGCCGGACTGCAGGAAAGGCCGCGGCGAGGGAGACCCGACGCTTTTTCCCCCTGAGATCATTGTTGCCGTCAAAGCGCTTGCCTGTCAGTTGCTCAAGCAGCTCGGTCTGCCTTTTTCCACATTTACGCATTATCACCGATTTTCATTCAGTTTGAGGCACCCTACTTGAACCATCCGTTTACTAGCG
>CAYVUX010000378.1:0-4301 GCA_964455075.1 uncultured Desulfobacteraceae bacterium
TTCTGACCAGGGGCCGGAGGGCCGTGGGCGTCCGGACCTCCGACGGCAACCGGATGCCGGCCTCGTGGATCATCGGGGCGTTCAACCCCTTCCAGGGAGAGCGGCTTCTGCCGGGAAACACCCGGCTCTACGGGCGTATGCATCGACTGGAGCGTTACAGGGCATCCCTTTCGGCCCTCCTCTTTTATGTGGGCCTCCCACCGCGAAGCCTCCCCGACGACTGGCCCTATTTCATTTCCATCCATACGAGCGGCAATCCGGAATCCATGGCGGCCGCCCTGGAACGCGGGTCCATGGAGGAGGGCCTCCACCTGGTGGCGACCACGCCCACGGTCCTGGATCCCTCTCTGGCGCCTCCCGGACATCACGGCATCAAGGTCCTGGTTCTTGCACCCCGGGCCGATCTTTTTGGGAGGCGGTACGGCTCCGAACCCTCTCTGCAGAGGCTCCGGCACAGAGTCTTCTCCGCCCTTCGCCGTTTCACGGGCCTCGATGTTGAAGCCCAAGCCCTGTTCGTGGAGCGGGCCACGCCTACGACCCTCGCCCGAATGACGGGCAATGAACAGGGGGCCATGTACGGGCTGGACGCGGCCTGCGACCAGGTGGGACCCCGCCGGCCCCCCAACCGCACCCGCCTTGACAACCTCCTGTGGGTGGGCCATTATACCCATCCGGCTCACGGCATTGTAGGAAGCGCCATGTCCGGCCGCTTCGCGGCAGAGACGATCCTCTCCGACTCCGGGAGCCTTCCGGCGCACAAACGCTTTTTTTGAGGCTGTCGGGAAACGGATCAATGCCCGTTTACACTAACCCTCCCGGGAGTTGACCTCATGTGGCCAAGGGAGCTCTACCTCCTCCCCATCGTCTTTTTCTCGCGCGCAACGCCAAGATTCTGGCAAAGAGCCCAGAACCGGCTGGCCAGTGCGGTCCTCTTTCGCGTGTGGGACGAAAAGACGCGGGTCCTCGCGAGGAACCTGTCTGTCGTTCTGGGAATGCCCGAAGACGATCCTCTCATTCGGGACTGTGTGCGCAGGCTGTGGCTGAACTACGGGTTCTACATGCTGGATTACGTACAAATGAACCGACTTGGGAACGGGGGGCCCCGCCATCTCGTTCCCGAGCAGAAAGGCATCCACTTCGTGGAACAGTCCCTGGCGGAGGGCCGGGGAGGAATCCTGATTACACCTCATCTGGGCCACTGGGAACTGGGGGGCGTCACCTTCGCCATGCGGGGATGCCCCATTCACGCCCTGACGCTTCGAGACCCGGAGCAGAAGGTCCAAAGATACAGGGACCGGATGAGGTCCACCCTGGGCATCCATTCGGTGCACATCGACCCGAATCGGTACGACACCGTGCTCAGGCTTGCCCGTCTGCTCCGCCAAAACGGGTTCATCGCCATGCTGGGGGACCGTTGGGAAGGGGGAAAGCACGAGATCGTACGATTTTTCGGAAAGAATGTTGTTTTTCCGGCCGGCGCACCCGCCCTGGCACTGGCCACCGGCTCTCCCATCATTCCCGTCTTCACAGTGATGACCCCGAAGGGCCGATATCGCGCCTGGGCGGAGCCTCCTATCCGGGTACGGCGCCGCCCGGGGATGAGCACCCCGGGAGTGATCGCAGAGGCGACCCAGCGGCTCGCCGGGGTGTTCGAGAGGATCATCGCACGGTATCCGGACCAATGGTATCACTTCTTCGACTATTGGGGCCGCTATGGCCGCTGATCTCCTTCTCCTCGACCCGCCGCACAGGATTTTCGGCGCACTGCGCATGTGGACACCGTCTCCGGGTCTTATGGCGCTGGCCTCCTATGCAGAGTCGCGCGGCATCCGGGCGGACATCCTGGACGCAACCACCCTGCCGCAGCCCTGGACCGCGCTTCAGGAACGATTGAAGGAGCGCCGCTACCCCGTAGTGGGAATCACCTGCTCCGCGGCCACCTTTCACCCGGATGCCGTCCGTGCCGCCCGCGTGGTCCGAAGGGTGCTTCCCGAAGCCTTCATCCTGACGGGGGGAGGACACGCCACGCTCAATGCCGAGAAATTCCTGGATGAAGTCCCTGAGGTGGACGTAATCATCGCGGGAGAAGGTGAGGAAACGCTCATTGAATCCATGGAGTGGGTCAGGAAGAAAAAGGACTTCCCGGCGTCCCCACCCCCTCCCGGCCTGGTATTGCGCCAGGACGGCCGGGTCGTTTCCACGGTAAGCCGCAGGGTTATTCCCGATCTGGACGGCCTTCCCATGCCGGCCTATGACAAGGTCCCTCTGGATCATCCCACCTATCATCTCCATGGAATGGGCCGAAGAGCGGTGGGAATCTCCACGAGCCGCGGATGCGGAGACCGCTGCAGCTACTGTTCCGAATCGCGTCTCTGGAGGTCCACCTGGAGAGGCCGAAGCGGGGCACTGGTGGTCCAAGAGATGGACTTTCTCAGAAGGCGCTACGGCAAATCGCTCTTCGTATTCAATGAGAACAGCTTCAACCAGAGCCGGCAGCGAAACGAGGAATTCTTGCAGGAGCTGAGAAAATCCGGGCTCAAATGCGACTTCTGGTTTCAGTCCCGCGTTAAGGACATCCTGCGCGACCGGGATCTCCTGAGCGACTTCAAGAGGCTCGGACTCTACGAGGTCATGCTGGGGGTGGAAAGCATCGATCCCGAGACATTGAAAAACTACACGAAAAGCCAGACCCTGGAAGAAGTGAAGGAGGCTGCGGCGTTGCTCAGGGAGAGAGGCATCATGGTCATGACCAACGTCATGTTCGGCGATGTGGGAGACACGGAGGAGACGCTTAAAGAGACCTACGAGCTGGTGACCCGAATCGGAGATTTTCTTGTCTTGACCATCACCACCCCTCTTCCCGGGACCAGGTACTACGAGCAGGCCTCGGAAGAGGGGCGCATCCAGGATCACGATTTTTCCCGCTACGATTTCATGCATGCGGTCATGCCCAACCGCACCTTGACGCGTGCCCAGATAGAAGAACTTCAGAGGCGCTATCTCCGGAAGTATTACACCCGGCCGGTGGTATTCTACAAGATGCTCTTCTCCTCCAACCCTTTCATCCGAATGGCTTACAGACTGATCATGCGCCATGCCTGGTATGAGGCCAGAAACCGCGAATGGGTTCAGGCGAACTACGAAGAGCCTCCCGCCGAGGTGTGCTAATGCGGATGAAACCCCGGATATTTGCGGGCAGTACCTCGGGATACGCTCCGTGCCGCGGGGATACCGATCCGGGA
Organism: uncultured Desulfobacteraceae bacterium; assembly: GCA_964455075.1. Lineage (GTDB taxonomy): Bacteria > Desulfobacterota > DSM-4660 > Desulfatiglandales > Desulfatiglandaceae > CAYVUX01. The sequence continues at coordinate 3,243 of CAYVUX010000378.1, forward strand.
AGATACGGGGCCTGTGCCGCTATCCTTCTTCTCTTGTGGGGAATCCTCGGTTCGTGCGCTTTCTTTGAGGCTCCAAAGCCCCCGGCCGGAGAGCCCCCTTCGTGGGACCGGTTAACGCCCCAGGAACTGCTCTCCAGCCTGAAGAGGACCCAGGAGCAGATCCGGAGCCTGGCAGGCGGCTTCTCCATTTCCGTGGACCCTGCTCCTCCCGGTCAACCTTCGAATCTTCAGGGGGTGTTCTTTGTAGACCGGCGGTCCGGCGATCCCCGCATTCGGGTCAAGGCTCTTGGAGCGTTCGGAAGGACTCTTTTCGACTTGGTCCGCGAGGGACACCGCATCGAAATCTACGTTCCTCACCAAAAGTCCCTTTATCGCGGCCGGATCCAGGAAACGGCCGGCCCGCGAAACCCGTGGATGGAGGCCCTGTCTGAGGCGTTCACGCCCTTCTCCGAAGCCCGGATCCGGGCTGGAGGGTCGCTTGAAATCCGAGAGGACGAAGTGATCTTGCCGCTTGAGGACGGTTTTCTCGTAATGGATCGCTACTCCGGCCTGGTGGGCCGTTGGCATCGCGGCAATGCGGTCGTCACATACGAGCAATATCAGAGGCAGGAAGCACTCCCGGCCTTGCCTACGGTCATTCGGGCGGAAATGCCCGGGGAACCACTCCGGGCCGTGTGCGCCATCTCCCAGGTATCGATAAATCCCGATCTCGAGAGCGCTTTTGATCTCTCGGGCTACAAACCGGATCGCATCCGGCCGCTGGAGGATCTCGATGCGCCCAAAGACCAAAAGCACTGAAGCTCTCCTCCTGCGGAACGGGAACCCTCAGATAACCTCCTAAAAGGATATTGAAATTTAAGATTCTTCCGGAATTCGAGTGCCTCTTAGAATTCAGATCGCACTTAGAGAGGGGGGATGAATGTTTTTGTTCCATCCTTCAGGTACTCGAAAGCGCTTCTGTAGGAGCGGCGTCAGCCGCGAACCGAAAAACGCTACCAGGGTGGCTAAGGGCTCACTCAAAAATAATTTCACAGAATTGACGCTCAGATTTGGGTCGGA
>CAYVUX010000379.1:0-4297 GCA_964455075.1 uncultured Desulfobacteraceae bacterium
TCTTTTTTTGCAAAAAAACCATTTTTTCTTTCAAACAGCTAAAATGTTACAAAAAGATTAGTAAAACGGTTGGCGCCAAAGCGCTTCGTGCCTTGGATGGGGGACGCTCATAAAGGACGACGGTCCTGCCGAAGCTCCGCCCATTCCTGAAATCCGGTTCCGAATGGACGTGAATGAGATATCAAGATCAACGAAATCAGGGGTTTCGTGATTTTTTCAAGCCATGGCCTTCCTCACCCGGTCCGGCGTCATGGGAAGATGAAACACCCTGGAGCCCACGGCGTCGAAGATGGCGTTGGCGATGGCCCCGCCCATCGTAATGATGGCCGGTTCGCCGCCCCCTTGGGGATCGGCTGTCTTGTCGTCGATAATGACTGTTTCGATTTGAGGCAGCCACGAAAAACGGGGGATCTCGTAGGTGTCGAAATTCCGGTCAAAGATTTCTCCCCCCTTGAAATGAACGTCTTCTTTAAGGGCGTATCCCATTCCCATGGTGACGCAGCCTTCCATCTGAATCGCTGCGCCCTGCGGATTGATTGCGAGACCCATGTCCTGGGCGCAAACCACCCTCTTGACCTTTACGCGGCCCGTGTCTTTATCAACGTCCATCTCGGCGATGGTGGCCACGTACGTGCCCGCATCAATGCCGCAGGCGATGCCTCGGCCCCTGCCGCTCGGCGCCTTTTCCTCTTTCCATCCGAAGGCATCCGCGGCCTTCCGGAGCACCCGCCGCATCTTCTCGTCGGCCAGGTGCTTTATTCGGAACGCCAAGGGATCCATCCCTGCCGCGTTCGCCAGGATGTCGATCTGCGACTCCCTGGCAAAGGTGTTGGTGTTGTTGGCGGGCGCGCGCCAGGCCCCGATGGCAAAAGGGTGCGAACCCGGCGCCCCCCGCCAGCTTGAGCCATGGGCCATGGTTTGATGATGTGGGATGCGGTAGAAGTGCTCGGATCCCCGTTGGCCGGCGAAATAGACATGGTAGTCCCAGAGGCTGATACCGCCTTGGGCCGTGATGCCCGACCTGATCTTTACCACGGCCGCAGGCCGAAAGGAGTCGTAGAAGAATTCTTCCGCCCTCGTCCATTCGACCTGAACCGGCTTTCCGGTCAACTTGGACAATCGCGCCGCCTCCACCGCCTGGAGGTTCCGGGTTTTCCCCCTGAATCCGTCCCCCACAAACGGGGAGATGACCCGTACGCGGTCACCTCTACGGGCTTTCCATTCAGGGTGAACCGGATTTTTTCCATCATGATGCACTCCTGGAAAGGAAGGAGGGCCGGTCCCTGTTAAGAACCCTTCCGGGTATCCAGCCCGAGCTCCCTCCGGATCATTGAAAAATCGAACTGCTGGTCTTCGGGCATCCGCGCCTCTGCATTTTCGCAGTCCTTGAGGAGCATATCGACCCTGCGCCTGCCGTCCTTGGTTTGCACAGCCTCCCGCGGTGTCTTGCCGTCCAGGGCCGGCAGCGGCCGGTCCGGCCAGAGGGCATACTGTTTCGCTTTGAACTCCCGAATCACTGCCGCGGCTTCTTCGGGGGGAAGAGACTCACGAGGCGTCTTGCCCGGGTCGGGAGGTTGAGCGCCCCACTTCCCTTCAGCGAAAGGATCCGAATACTCCCGGACGAGATGGGTGACAAGGTCCCCGTACGCGGCCTCGATCCTTTCGCGCAGGGCGTCCGCGCGTTTGGGGGAGTTTGTCTCCACCCGCAGCCTGTCCTTCATGAGGCAGGCTCTCCCCACCACCGTGTTGTCCCAGCTTTCATGGAGGGGGTTCCCCGGAACCGTGAAGACATATGCCTTTTCCGGATCCTCCGGCACGGGAGGCTCCACGCCTTCCAGAGAGGTCAGGCGTCGCTCGATTTCCCCGCGGACAGCGGGATCGAACCGGAAGTGGTCGGTTGAAAAGAGCAGCTCGTCGCCGTCGGTGTTCTGAAGACGGGGCGGGATGCTTCTCTCGATCTCAAGGTCTTCCACGGCTTCTTCCCATCGGGAGATCATGTAGCGGCCGATCTTCTCGTTTTGCAGCCGCTCCACCGGGACGTGCCGCCTCCGGCGCAGGCGTCCGCGAACGCGCCTCTCGACCTCGGCGGCCTGTACAGGCGGCAAAGGCCGGCTGTGCGTGCCCGCGATCAAGGAATGGTCATGATAGTCAACGACCCGGCACAAAAGGACGTCCCGTCTGACAAGCGCCTTGGACCCGCTGACTTCATGTACAGTACGTTTCTCTCCGGAGAGGAGGTCTTGAAGGGCCAGGCTGCGGCCGGGAGTGGCCTCCCTGACCTCCCAGAGGGAGAGCCAGGATGCCTGTTGGGCGCGGAGCCATTCGAGCTCGGTCCCGGAGAGCCGATCTCCCTGTTCCTCGACAAACCACCGGGCCATGGGCTTGCCCTCAACCGCAAAGTGGTACGCCGACCAGGGGAAAAAAAGCTGGGTTTCCTTGTCAAAATCGACGAAATCCTCGGCGGCCTTATCGAACCAGGTCTCGCCGAACCGCCGAAGCCCGAAGCCCACCATTTCCTCCATGAGTCGGTTGTCCATCTCATGAAGTTCTGAGGGAGTCCTTAGGTCTTGATTTGCCGCTTCATCTTTTTCCAGGCAGCATTTCTTGTATTTCTTGCCGCTTCCGCAGGGGCACGGCGCGTTGCGGCCCACCTTGCCTTTTTTCTTTTCCGGCGATGATGAAGGAGGGGGATTGTTGATTTCGAAAAGCGGGGAAGCCCCGTAAGGGTACGTGAACCGCACTTCGGTGTCTCTTTCATCGAAATAGGATTCACAGACCGGTTTGGAGATATTTTGTCCGAAGACGACATGGTGTTTCAGAAAGAACGACGCGAGTGAGGTGGCGCAGGCCGATACGATGCGGATGTCACGCTCGGTGAGAGGCCGAAGCAGCCCGTCTCGGTCTATTCCCCGCACCCAGGGGTAGGCCGCAGGGTCGTCCACGGGCCACCCGTGATCGGCCGCCTCCCTTCGCATGGAAGGAGGAAGGTCCGCGCCGCGCTCGAAGCTGAGGGAAAGCGTGTCGGACATCAGGTTCACTGGGGTCTCAGAGGGCCCTTCCGCGTCCGCGACCTGGTAGAGCCTCTCGAACGACGCATACGAAGGGAAAATGATGAAACCCAGACTCTCCCCCAGGGCCCCGATAACCGAAAGACAGACCTCCTCCACGCCAAGCGAGGGAATGTCCAGCCGAAGCACCTGGGTGTCGGCGACAGCCTTCCAGGGGGAGATGTCGTAAAGCAGACGGGACGCCCGGAAGAGCGAATCCACGACCTCGGCGGAGATGCGTCCCCCCTCTAGGTAGCTCAAGTCCTTATTGTTTCCGGCGGACATGAACTCTGACATTTCGCGGAGCGCCCGATCGAGCTCCGGGGCGGGTCCCACCACGATGTCTATATCCGGCACCGTTTCTTGGATCTCGGCCGCCAGTTCCGCGTCACGTACTCGAATACGCCCGGGCCGCCGCGGCGGCCCCACCATGGGCGACGCCATCGCGTCGAGCAGCGTCCGACCGAAAGACACAGGCGGCTCGTTTGGATCGATCAGCGTGTAGCCTACAACCAACTCACCCGGAAGTTCCAGCCAGAGGACGATTTCCGGGCGGTAGGGTTCGTCCTCGGTGATGTAGCAAGGCGTGGTGACCCTGCCGCCGACCCACTCGACGGTTCCCGCGGGAGTACGGCTTCGGTTGCGGGTTTTTCCTGCTCTTTTTTTCTTTTTCTTCTTTTTAGACATAATGGGATCGGTATCATTAATGGGAGATGAAAGCAAATTTCTTACAGTATCAAAGGTCCCGGGTTGTACGTCAACAGAAAATCGTCAGATAAGGCAAGGGAGGCGCTGGTAAAAAACCAAGTTTCCGCCAATCCACAAATATTTTTGGGGCGCTTGCAAGCTTCCGATTCAGAAAGAGCGATTTCCTCCAAGATCAGAGCGGCCAAAGGGTTGGAAGGAGATCTGGCTGAGGCGGTCCGCACGATCAACCCTGCAGATCGATATAGATATTGGGCGACAGGGCATTTGTGGAGGATTTGCTCTTTCGGGCCGGTGAAGCCTGGGAACGCCGATACGAATTGAAGCGCTGGGGGTATGATTTGAATCGGGTCGCCGGCTGGGTGGGGGAGGTCTGTGGTGAGGATCCGCGGGATTTTCTGTCCAAGGGCAAGCAGCGGCGAAAGGTAGCTCCAAGGAGCCTTTTTTTGGTTCTTCCGGAAAATGAGTACCTAATCATCCGGTTTTCGCCCCCTTATGTCTTTGAAGGGGAATGAAAAATGTTGGCATCCTGATGTTGGCCTGAC
>CAYVUX010000380.1:0-4286 GCA_964455075.1 uncultured Desulfobacteraceae bacterium
GTCTTCTCTTAAGAGCGGTGTCAGGCCAAAATCAGAATGCCACGATTTTTCATTCGCCTTCAAAGACATAAAGATACGAAAACCGGAGGAAGCATTTCTATTTGGCAACCATTAGGTATCCATTTTCCGGAAGAACCCGTTTTTTGCGAATCGCGACGCCGTCTCATTCGCCCGAATGACGACCATCCGGGCTTTGATTTTCCCTTATCATTATGCTACGTATGACGCATGGGGTTCAGAGACAAATCTTTGGAAAGCGGTTTTGCCCGATCTCTTTGTCAGGCTCGGATTTCAACCCTCGAATTATTCTGCATATTCCCCTGCATTGGAATTATTTCTATACTTGACTTGGAGCAGGAACCTCCCTGCCAAGCACATTCATCACCAAAAAGGAAAAAGCGCATATGAAGAAGCGTATCGCTGCATGTCTAAGGTCGACCGGCAAAATCGCCGCGATTTGCCTCCCGGCGAGAAAGGCGTTCGTTGCGACCGGAGCCGGCATGCTCCTGGCGCTCGCCCCGGGTGTTTGTCCGGGGGGGCAGGATGTTCGAGACGCCATGGTCAAGATCTACTCGGTCCAGACGAGTCCCGACTACGACAATCCATGGAATATGCTCAGCCCGCAGCTCTCGAGCGGGTCCGGATGCCTGATCTCGGGAAATCGCATTCTGACCAACGCCCACGTGGTCGGCAACCAGACCTTTCTTCAGGTTCGGTTGCACGGGAAGGCCAAGAAATATCGTGCCCGGGTCCTCGCGGTTTCCCACGAAGCGGACCTGGCGCTTCTCGGGGTCGAGGAACCCGATTTCTTCGAAGGACGGACTCCTTTGCAATTCGGGGCGCTCCCCGACGTGGAACAGGAAGTGGTGGTTTACGGCTTCCCGGAAGGGGGCGATACCCTCAGCACCACTCGCGGAGTGATATCCCGGATTGAGCACCAGCGATACGCCCACAGCACCCTGGAACTCTTGGCGGGGCAGCTGGATGCGGCCGTAAACCCGGGAAACAGCGGGGGGCCGGTGATCCTGGAAGGACGAATTGTGGGGGTGATCATGCAGCTCCTTCACCAGGCCCAGAATATCGGGTACATGGTTCCAGTGCCCGTTATCCGGCACTTCATGGAGGATCTGCAGGACGGGAAATACCACGGGTTCCCGGAAGACGGCATCCTCTGCCAGACTATGGAGAACCGCGCTATCCGGGAGAAGCACGGCTTAAACAAGGAGCAGACCGGGGCCCTGGTCATCTCCGTGTTGCCGGGGACGCCCGCCGAGGGGGAGATTTTTCCGGGCGATGTGGTGCTCGCCGTTGACGGCTACGATGTGGCGGATGACTGTACGGTCGAGTTTCGGCCCGGAGAGCGCACCAGTATGAATTACTGTACGCAAATGCACCAGGTCGGAGAGGACATGAACCTGGAAATACTGAGAGACGGGGAAAAGAGGGATCTCCGTGTTCGCCTGGATACGGCCTGGGGTTTTCATAAGCTGATTCCCATGATGCTCTATGATGCCCTCCCCGCCTATTACATTTACGGGGGCCTGGTTTTCAGTCCCCTGACTATCAATTACCTTTTGACCTGGGGAGGACAGCCCGATCGGGAGGCGCCGCCGGATCTTGTCAATTATCTGTTGTTCGATGAGCCGACCGTGGAGGGCGAGGAAGTGGTGCTGATGATCAAGGTACTCTCTTCGGGTGTGAATTCCGGCTACCGGGATTTTGTGAACTCCAGGATCACGAAGGTGAACGGCCGCAAGGTCAAGAACCTGAAGGAACTGGTTCGTATCGTGGAGGAGGAGCCTCAAGATCCCTACGTGGCTTTCACGACCGCCCGGGGGTTTCGGATGGTCCTGGATCGAAAGGAGGTGGAGAAAGAAAAGGAAAAGATCTTCAATACGTATCGAATACCCTCGGATTGCTCTGAGAACCTGCGTGAGCCCTAAGGGCGCCGGAATGGACATATGATTCACATAAGCGGAGGGCTTGCCGCCGGGTTCTTTCCGGCATGCGCGGATCCCTCAGGGGCTTCTTGCCCGCGTCGGAGGATTTCCCGCCAAGGATGCTGTGCAGGAGGCCCCCGGCTGGAATGGGTGAGATCAGGGCTGTGGCTTGAGGGCTTGAGGGCACTCAGGCGTCAAAAGCGAAAGGAGGAAGGCTGTGAGGAAGATATTTTCATGTCTTGTGGTTTTGGGGTTGATGGTGGGGCCAACCGTGTTCGCAACTCCTTTGGGTGGCGGCTTCTGTCATGCCGCCGTGATTGATGCGGCCCCGGAGCTTTCGGTGGAGGTGGAAGGAAATATGGTATCCCTGTCCTGGAGCCCCGTCAGCGGGTCGGAGGGCTATTTGCTCTTTTTTGCGCCTTTTCCGGGAGAGATGGACTTTGCCAGTGTTGATTTGGGATCCAGAACCAGCCTTGCGATCCCGCTGTCCTACGGGGCGGCTTACTATGTGGCCGTGCAAGGCTACAAAGGAGAGGGCCGCAGCGCCCTTTCCAACGTGGAGATCTTTCGCGTGTCCTCTGTGGAGGTGGAACGCGACGACAAAGGGGTCTGGTTTATCAAGGGGCCTGAGGATGCGTGGCTTTTTGATATCTTTGAGGCCATGGGCTACGCGGTGGCCGAGGACCGGCTGTGGCAGGCGGAGACCTACAGGCGATCGGCCCGGGGAAGGCTCTCCGAGGTCTTCGGCGAGGGACAGTTGGAGACGGATGTATTCATGCGGACCATCGGGTACTCGCTGGCGGAGCTTCAGGCAGGGTTCGAGGCGCTCTCCCCGCGGGCCAGGAAGGTCGTGAGCGCCTATGTGGCCGGATTCAATCGCCGGATAGCGGAGATTCGCCTCAATCCGTCCCGGCTCCCCTACGAGTTTGTCGCGATTGGAGCGGCCCTGGGAAAGCCTTTTTTGCCCGAGGACTGGACGGTATACGACGTTCTGGCCTGGATGGCATTGCTCCAGAGGGAATTTGACTGCGAGTCCCTCAATACAGGGCAGCTCGACAATGCGGAGTTGATGATGGAACTTGCGGGGAAATATCCGGAACGGGGACTGGACATGTTCAACGATCTTCGTTGGATCAACGATCCCGACGCCCTGACCTACATCCCCAAAGAGCCGGAGCCTGTAGCGGAAGTGGCGAGCGAAGTTGCCTCCCCGGATGCGACCGGGGCATATCCCCGGGTCGATGTTGGCAGCGCCGCCAAAGAGCTGCGAATGCGGGGAGATCGGGTCGTCGAGAATCTCAAAGCCATCAATGCGTTTGTCAAGATGGGAAGCTACGCATGGACCGTGTCGGGAGACAAGACGGCTTCCGGCAACCCGATTATCTATTCGGGACCCCAAATGGGATTCAGCGTTCCGTCCATTGTGCTCGAAGGTTCCATCCGGGCGGGCGGGATAAACGTCTCGGGCATGACCGTGGCCGGGATCCCCGGGATTATCATCGGTCGTACCCCTCATCACGCCTGGTCCATGCAGGTGGGGCACGCCCATACGGTGGACTATTACGTGGAGGATATTTCCTCCGTGTGGATGGACAGGCTCGAAAAGCTCAAGGTGGCCGGCCGGGAAGATGTGGTTCTCCCCGTATTCCGGTCGAACCACGGCCCGGTGGTGAACCCCATCCCTTTGAACCCGGATACGTACGTCCCCGACCCGGCGGATCCCCTCATTTCCTGGAGGTACTCCCATTGGGGTCACGAGTTCGATACGGTCGAGGCGTTCCTGGAAATGGCGCTGGCCCGGAGTATGGACGAGTTCGGGGCAGCTATCGAACTGGTTGGCGTGAGCCAGCATTTCTGCTACGCGGATCGGGACGGCAACATCGCCTATTGGATGTCCGGCCGGGACCCGTTGCGCCCCGCCGGCGATTACCGTTTTCCCCAGGGGCTCTTGGGTTCTCCTTTGGATTGGGACAACGATGTGCTCCGGCCGCGTTCCACCGACAGGAATACGAGCCAGGGATTTTACGGCGGCTGGAACAACAAGAGCAGCGCAGCCTACGTCAACCCCTACAACAACGTTTCATCCACCTACTTCTTCGGGCCTTTTCACAGGGCGCACGTCATTGACGACTACCTGTCGGCGAACGACAACCTGAGCTTCGAACAGCTCCGCGATCTCGCCCTCAACATCGCCACCACAGACTCGTTTGCATCGGGGGGAAATCCCTGGAAGTTTGTGAGCGGGTATTTTATGGCTGCGATCTCTGAAACGGGCTCCGGATCCAATTTCTTCGATCGGCTCTGGGTGGCCATGCTCTTCTCGCCGCCCATCTTGGAGGACGACTT
>CAYVUX010000381.1:0-3429 GCA_964455075.1 uncultured Desulfobacteraceae bacterium
GGAGCAGACGCGGGAGACCCGTTCGTCTGGAACGCCGTCTCCGTCCGTATCGACCCGGGGGTCGTTCGGAAAGCTGGCAAAGATTTTCACCACAGGCGAGAACTTCCAGTCCTCCGCGGGATCGACGACCCGGGCAAGAGGACCGAAATTGCAGATGTCGAAGGTTTCGGTGCCGGGCCTTTCGCCCGGGACGGGCCCCGGATCCAGTGGCCCGGGGACCTGAGGGAGCGGCGTTTCGGATGACAGGAGCAACCCGTCTTCCGCAGGGATTTCCTCGCGGGCAATCAGGCTGTAGAAGACCGGGACGGCTTCATCCCCGAATGGCTTCAAGTGGATTCGCTCCATCTGCTCCTCGGAGACCTGGGGCAAGGGTCGCGTCAGGGAATCGACTCCCTTTCCCAGGTGCAAGCGATGCAGACTCTCGAATGTCCTGGTATCGAAGTGTGTGGACCAGAAATAGTACGCCGAGAGGTCTCCGGACGGGGTCAGGACACAGAAAACATTGTAGGTTCCCACAGGAAGGACTGTTGTCCGCACGGGGTCGAGCACGGTTCCCGAGACAGGTCCTGTAGTATTTGCCTTCCATGGAATTACACCATCGGATGCGGATTGAGGTGTACCGTCCGGTTTGATGATCCACAAGAACGGCGAGGGGCCTGTGGTGGAAATGGCCAGGTACACGTCCACCGGTCTCAAAAAAAGAGGGAGAACGACGCGGATGTGTACCATCTCCCCGCCTTCGGCTACGCTACCCACGCCGATGGGCATACACTCCTGGGGGCTTGGGCTTGCCTTGGGAAGTGCGGTGGGGGGATATGAGATCACAAGAGACTTGCCCGGCACGGGGAGAATGGGGACTGTAGCCCATGCCCATCCGGAGAGGAGGGCCGCCGCCGCGACCATGGGGATGAGTTTCTTCAGCATGTTCTTTCCTCCTCTTAGGGAGTAAACGCCCGGAAAAGGGTATGAGGCCGTGACGGCACGGCAGTTCCTCAACGGATCAACTGTCGGGACCCCGGCTTTCCGCGCTCGGGTGAGCGGCGAACGCCTCCGCAGGGGCCTAATAGGAAGTAGTATGGATGTCTAAGCCGTCGGAATCAAGGAAAATCCCCATCGATCAACCATCTTGGGGATTCGCCCACAGTAAAGCACATGGTATTTTGATCGATGGGGATTTTCCGGAATGCTTGCGGGAGGACTCGCTGCTTCCTACTTCCCCTTGAAGACCGGCGTCCTCTTTTCCATGAATGCCTGAAAGGCCTCCATCAGGTCCTCGGAGGGTAGCTGCGCCGCATTTTTCTGGGCCACGTACGAGAGACCGGGATAGACGCCGTTGTCCCTGCTGTGGAGGATCACGTCCTTCACTCCCTGGACCGTGAGCGGCGGGCACTCCGCAATCTGGGCGGCCAGCGAGCGGGCACCGTCGTAGAGGGTCTCCCGGTCATCAAAAAGACCTGTAATGAACCCCATGGAGAGGGCCTCCTCGGCCGTAAAATCCCTCCCCGTGAGGGCCAGTTCCCGGAACCGGCCTCCCCCGATGATGTGTGGGAGGCGCTGGAGGGTCCCCAGATCCGCGATGATTGCGATGCGGGTCTCCCGGATGGAGAAAACAGCGTCTCTTGAGGCCAGGCGGATGTCGCAGGCGCAGGCCAGATCCACCCCCCCTCCAATACAGTGGCTGTGGACGGCGGCGATGACAGGCTTCCGGCATCGCTCGAGTGCGCTCACGGCTTCCTGAAAGGCTGTGATCTTGTCCTTGAGGGTATCCCGAAACCGCGCCCCCTGTCCCTGGAGCATGGGTCCCATACCCATGAGGTCGATTCCGGCCGTGAAGCTTTTGCCCTCTGCCCGAATCACCACGACGCGCACTTCCGGATCTCGGTCAAAGGCGGAAAAGCGTTCGGAAAGCCTCTCGAAAAAGACGTCGTTCATGGTGTTGCGCTTCTCGGGCCGGTTGAGAGTCAGCCAGGCGATGTGCCCTTCCTTCTCTGTGGCAAAAGGTGCGTCCTCGTTCATTGGAACCTCCTTCCAGGCTGTGTCGCAATTCGTCGTCCCGGCGGAGCACCGCGAAACGGGGCGGGGGCCGGGATCCATACGTTCACTATATAATGACGTTTTCCCGGATTCCGGATCTCTCCATGCTCCGCGTCGTTCGTCCGGAATGACGATTTTTTCGAATTGTGGAACAGCTTGTTACGCGGCTATGGCTGAAAATCTACTCGGCCGCGAGACCGGTTGCCACCTCCCGGGCCTGGTGCATGATCTGGTCGAACAACTCCTTGACCGTGGGGATATCTCGAACCAGTCCCACACCCTGTCCGCATGAGATGAGACCCAGGTCCACGTCGCCTTCTTCGTACATCTTCAGGGCCTTCTTCCCGGTGGCCACACTCAGGATCTCGGGAAGAGACGCCTGGTCGGACTCCATCTCCGCCACCTTCTTGGCGGCGGCGTTTGTCCACACCCGGTGCGTGGCGCCGATGGAGCGCATGACGAGCATGGTGTCCAGTTCGGTGGCATTCACCAGGGCCTTCTTGAGATTCTCGTGGATGGGGGCCTCCCGGGTGGCAAGGAGGCGTGTGCCGATGATCACCCCCTGTGCCCCGAGGGCCAGTACGGCGACTACGCCCCGGCCGTCGGAGACGCCTCCGCCGCCGATCACGGGGATCCTGAGCCCGGCGGCCACCGTCGGCACGAGAACCAGGGTGCCGATATCGAGCTTTCCCGTGGCTCCGCCGTTCTCGTACCCTACTACGGTTACCACGTCCGCGCCCATTTCCTGCACCTTTTGGGCGTAGCGGAGGCCCACGCACTTGTGAATCCAGGTGAGCCCCGCCTCTTTGAACCGGCCGATGAGATCTTCCGGCGCGGAATGCCCGGAGGTCTCCACGATTTTCACGCCCTTGTCCAAGAGCACGTCCAGGTATTCATTGTTGTCGATGGGGCGCATCATGGGGAAGAGATTCAGGTTCACGGCGTAGGGCTTGTCCGTAAGCCCGATAAGCCGGTCCATGGCCTGGGAAAACTCCTCCTTGCTCTGGTAAATGGCCGAGGCGAGCACCCCTAGACCGCCGGCGTTGGATATGGCCGCCACAAACTCAGGCTTCGAGATCCACATCATGGTTCCCCCGATCAAGGGGTATTCGATTCCGAACATCTCGGTGATCTTCGTCTTGAACATTCGGGCCTCCTGTTACTCGGTTTTCTGGGCGTCCAAAAAGGCAAGGGGCACGATGGAGGTCCCACGTTTTTGGGCCCATGCCATCATGGCATCTTTGGCGGTATCCGGAGGAAGTTGCCGCTCCTCCTCGGGCAAGGGCTGGAGCGTCACGGCCTCCGTTTCGCAGGTGGTGATGCAAAGCCCGCACCCGATACACCGGTCGCGGTTGACTATGGCTACGTCGTCTTCCCCGATGGAGATGGCTTCCA
>CAYVUX010000381.1:3439-4278 GCA_964455075.1 uncultured Desulfobacteraceae bacterium
TCTGGCATCGTTCCACGCACGTTTCGCAGGCGGCGCAGAGCTCGGGGTCTACCTGGGCATAGTAGCTCGAAACCACCATCCGGGCCGGTTCGGGATGTTTTTTGAGGGCGCGGAGGATGCCGCAGCAGTCCCCGCAGCAGTTGCAGAGGCCGCCGGGGTTTTTGGCGTTGAAAGGTTGGGGTACCAGACCCGCTTCCTCGGCCTCGTCCAGTATCTTCAGGGCCTCTTCCCTGGAGATCCAGCGGCCCATGCCCTGGTCCACGTAATACTGGGCGTGGGATCCGAAGGAAAGACACACCTCCAGCGGTTTGTCGCAGGACTGCTCCAGGAGCCCCTGCTGAACCCGGCAGATACACTTGGCAACCGAGATGTGATCCTTGTCTTTGAGGATTTCCCGAAAAGTTTGATATTCAAGCGCTTTTTCATTAATTGATGTTTCTAATTCAATCCATGAAGATGTCGACCCTTTTACCTTCAATAAAACATCATATTGGGCTACATGGGCATGTCTCCATTGCTCAGAAATTTTTTCAATTTCCCCTCGTGCCATTGTCGAGCTATGTATTGAGAGAAACCCCATTTTTGCACTGTTTTCAATTTCAAGTATTGCATCCATTTCATTTTTTTTCATATCTTGGTTGACAATACCACTGATTATGCAGGTGTCAAAATATACCTTTTTTTGGTTTACCATTCTTTCTCCATTGAGTTAAATAGGAACCTTCTCGCATTATGAAAATAAATCATCCACAATAGCTTTCTGTCCGTCGAAACTGCTTGCCGTCCAATGGGTGTAATTGTCTTGTATCTGCTCGTCCGACCAGCCCAGGGCGGCGCGG
>CAYVUX010000382.1:0-3467 GCA_964455075.1 uncultured Desulfobacteraceae bacterium
AAGTGTAATAGCCGTCATGCCGGACCCCGATAAGCCTGCCCCGTACTCGATACGGTGGCATCCAGTCCACCTAACGATTTCAATGCACTGGTTTTTCGGGTTGAACCCGGGGATGATGGAATAATGGCATGAATAACTTCTACGATTGAGTAACGGTTTTCGTCAGAAATGGGGTTGTGCAAAGCTCTCCTGGATTCCCCGGTTAAACCGGGGAATGACGGAACAGCGGCATTAACAACTTCTACGATAGAGCAACCGTTTTCGTCAAAAATGCAGTTATGCGAAGCTCTCGCAGGTGGAATGATTGATTCGGCGGAAAACGTTCTCATCCTCTTGGTGACCCACCAGGGGGAAGATACGGTGCGGGATACTCTTCATTCGTGCCGCCCCGAGGGCGAGGAAGGTGCCGGCCCCCCGATTCTGGTCATTGACAACGCTTCAACCGACGAGACGGCCCGAGAGATCGAGTCTCTTTCGATTCCGGGGCTGCATCTGCTCAGGCTGGAGAGAAACAAAGGCGTCGCCGGCGCCTACAATGACGGCATCGAATACGCGCGGCAAAGGGGCAAGTCCTGGATCTTTATTCTGGACCAGGATACGATATGCCGGCCGGGTTGCTTGAATCGCCTGTACAGGACCGCCCGGGATTTGACGAAAAAGGGCATGGCGGTGGGCGCCGTTTGTCCCACGGCCGGGAGCCGGATCGTTCCGGGGGTGATTCATTTCCCCTGCCTGTGGAACGGCAGGGGCTTCGCACCCCTTCTCCGGGATGGGACGCCCGGGAAAGCCGGACCAATGGCGGTGGATTCCAGCATCACTTCGGGAACACTCTACAGGAGGGACGCCCTGGAGGCCATAGAGGGGTTCCGCGAGGAGTATTTCATCGATTTCGTGGACCACGAATGCCACCTCCGTCTGCGAAGAGCGGGCTGGTCCATGTTCTGGGAGCGGGAAGCCGAAATTCTCCACAGGCTGGGACGGATCCAGCGGATGACCGAAGACGGACTTTGGATAGAGCACGAACCGTTTCGCTACTACTATATGGCCCGGAACATGCTGGAGGGGCACTGGCGGCTGGGCGGTTGGAGGGCCGCCGTGCATGTGTGCGTAGAGATCTTCAAACACGCCAGGCGATTGAGAAATCTGGGTGAAGAACCGGGGAAAAGCCTCCGGTTCATTCTCGAGGGGGTGAAAGATGCCTTACTGGGAAGATCTGGGCCTCGCAATCCACCGGATTGATTTCGAAGTGTTCCTCCCCGTTCTCGCGCGCTTGCCGCTTCCTCTGGGAGAGGGCGTTTCCAGGCTCCGGGGGGTGGTGAGTGCTGCGGTGGATTACGAGTGGCGATCCATGGCGTTGGGGCAGCGGTTTGTTCGGCAGCGAACGTACGCGGCGATGGATCAGATCCTGGCGGGGTCCAAGAAAAGCCGGAAGATACGAGCGACGATTCAGCGATTTGTCCACAATTCCCGAGAGGAATGGCAGGCGTGCCTCTACGACAAGCCCGTCATGAAACGAATCAATGAAAAGAGCAGGGTGGAAGGGTTGGATCCTCTTTTGGAGTGCCGCGACCGCAAAAAGGGAATGGTGCTGGTTTCCTTCCACTTCGACAGTTTCTTTATGGCGATGGCCCTTTTCGGGATGAACGGCCTGAAGGCCAACGCCGTGGGCTCCGACGCCTTTGACCGGGATCCGCGCGTTTATCCCTGGGTAAAGCGGTTTCTGGACCAAAAATATCGCGGCCTGGAATGCAACATGGGTGGGAGGATCGTTTACCATGAACAGGACATGGACTACGCGTACGGTGCTTTGGACCGGGGCGAAGCCGTGATTCTGGCGGTGGACGTGCCGGGGTCCAGGTCGTCCATTTCTCTTCCGATGTTTGGAAAGCGTTTGAGGATGCCGTTGGGCGCCTGGCTTCTGGCGAAGAAAACAAACAGTGCTTTGGCCGGATTTGTATGCCTCCATGAGAGTCCGGGCAGGTATCGTCTCGTATGCCAGCATCCCAGGGACGTGGACCCGGAGGATCCCTTGAGAACCATGAAGCCCGTTTACGGGTTTCTGGAGCAGTGGATCAGAAAGTATCCTTCGCGCTGGGTGACTGCGGACCTTTTGTTCAGCTATGACGGGAACCTGCAGTCCGAACGTCCGCCAGGGCTGGACGCATAGGTCTTTTTTCAAAGATTTCCGGCCGGATGTACACGAAGCTAGTGACGGGATCTGCGTTTTTCCACAGTCCGCTCCACGTATTGGGAGCAGAATTCCTCAGGGATGCTCGGGTCGCTGTCCAGCTCCCAGTCGTCTTCATATCCATGCCTTTCCATATACGAGCGAAAGATCGGCCTGAAGAAGGCCACGTCTTCTTCGCAGAACCATTGCCTCCAGTTCCCGTGGCTCCGGGTTCGGATGACGTGGTCGTGGACTTTAGCGACCGTACTGTTCCCGGTCAGCGGGATATCCAGGTAGTCTTGAAGTGCCCGGATTCGACCGTCGACGAAATCTTCGTACTTTACGACGTGATGGCCGCTCAAGCGCCTCTCGAACTCGGGAAGCCATCTGTACTGACGGCTGATATGGCGGAATGTTTCTTCAAAGGAGTGCCGATTGCTCAGGGTGAGGATCCTCCGGAAGATTTCCAACAACGGTGAAGACGCCGGATCCGTTTCCTTTCTGCGTAGAAGATCCAGGATGACGCCCATCTTTTTCGAGTCTGCGTAGATGGAGGGTTCCTGCTGGATGAGGAAAAGGGCCGCGCTTACGGCCCAGTCTCTGGGGTCCCGGATGATGTAGAGCTTTTTTTGAAAATCCATGAAGGTGCGGTACTGAATGGGTCCGTTGTAGACCAGCATGGTCTTGGCAAGGATCCATCGCCTTGAGTCTTCGGCGGAAGAAACGTACTCGTTGCATTCGAAAAGCTCCCTTACGGGCCCGTCAAGGGAGTTTCGGATTTTATAGAAGACACCGGTAGTTCCCGTTTTGTACTGTCCAAAGATGACGATTTTCGCTGGTCCGCTCATCAATTCTCCGTCCTCATCTGCGCTTCGCCAGTGTTCTGTATCCATATAGGGGAGACCTCGGGCGGTGTCAACACGGAATTGAACTCGGGAGAGAACCTCTTATTATACAGGAAAATCTGAGGCAATGGCGAATAAGGAGCACATCCCGTTCGTTGAGGTCCGATCCGGCCGTGATTCCGCCCGCCCGTCCCCGGAGGACCTGCTGGCCCGTGAAATGGGCCGCCCTCCCTGGCCGGTGGAGAACGTGAGCGGTTCGATGAACGCGAGGCGGTTTTTCCAGGCCCGGGACGCAAAGGCCGTGGGAATGATTTTTGATCCGGAATTCTGGTACGGGCCGGGCTGTTGGAAGCGGTGGATGGATGCGCTGCGGGAGGACGGAACCGAGCGACGAATCAATGTCCCGCTGGGGAATCAGGATCCCGAGTGGAGGTCCGGGCTCCGGGTCCCCGGGT
>CAYVUX010000382.1:3477-4264 GCA_964455075.1 uncultured Desulfobacteraceae bacterium
CGAGGACGCTGCCCGGTTCGTCGCGCCGGAGCGGTGGATGTTCCGGGAGGCGGCTCGGCCGGACGTCTTCTGTGTCTGTGTAGTCCCGGTTTCAACGGGACAAGCCGTGCCGGAGAACCTTCTGCTGAAGGAACTCCCGGACTTCTGGAGCAGCCGCCGCATGATGGTCCGCGTCTTTTGCGAAGGCTGGCTCCATTCCTTCGGGGCTCTGAAGGAAGAGGGCCGCCGGCACGACTTGCTCGCCATGTGCGCCTGGGAGGGAACGATACTGGAGCTCGGCTGCGACACAGGGCTCATGGCGAAAACATGCAAAGAGATGGGACTCCCGGTCCGGTGGGTCGGCGTCGATGTGAATCCGGATGCCCTGCTTCGGGCGAGGCCCCATCTGGACATGGCGGTTCGGGCGGACCTTGCCCGTTCCTTGCCCATCTCCTCCGCGATGAAATTCGACCGGATCGTGTGCGGAGACTTCCTCGAACACTTGCCCTATCCCTGGGATTTGCTCCGCGGCCTGCGATCCCGGATAAAACCGGACGGCCTCCTGGTGCTTTCTTTTCCCAATGTGGGGCACTGGGCCGTGGTGGAAGCCCTGCTCTCGGGAAGATGGGATGAGGTTCCTTCCGGAATCCAGTGCGTGAGCCATTTGCGGTTCGGAACCCGGAAAAGCCTGGAGCGCTGGCTGCAAAAAACAGGTTGGGAGACGGTGAAGCGGGAGGAGGAGACATTCCCGGTTCCCACCCAATGGGTCCTTCCCCGGGAGGAATTAAAGCGCTCCCATGACCTCCGC
>CAYVUX010000383.1:0-4260 GCA_964455075.1 uncultured Desulfobacteraceae bacterium
GTGCGGCCGCGGCTATCGTCTTTCTTGGTGCAGAGATGTTTTCGGTGACGGCCTTTGCCTTCGGTGGGGCCATGGCGGCCACGTTGGTTATACTCGTCTTATCCGGCCTGAAACGTCTTTCACCCGAATCTGTCATCCTGGCCGGGGTGGCCCTGTCGTCTCTTTTTGTATCGGCAACGATTCTAATCCAATATTTGGCCACGGAGACCCAATTGGCCATGGTCGTTTTCTGGACCTTCGGCGATGTGGCGCGTTCCAACTGGAGTGAAATCGGCCTCTTGGCCGGCGCAGTGTTTTTCGCGTCCCTTTACCTGACGGCCATCAGCTGGGACATCAACGCCCTTGCCTCGGGAAAAGAAGCGGCCAAAGGACTGGGGGTGAACGTGGAGAGAATCCGCGTGACCGGGATGGTCGCCGCAGCGCTGGTATCCGCCATGGCGACCGCTTTCCATGGCGTCATCGCGTTTATCGGTTTGATAGCACCGCATATGGCCCGGCGTCTGGTGGGTGACGACCATCGCCTGTTGATTACTTTCTCTTCGGTTTTGGGGGCGCTGCTGCTCCTCACGGCCGACACCCTGGGGCGGATCCTCATCGGTTCGGGGGCGCTCCCGGTGGGCGTCATTACTTCTTTTCTGGGGGCGCCCATGTTTCTTTACCTGCTCGTCCGGGGGTACAGATGAAGCTCGAAGTGGCCGGTATTCATTTTTCCTACAACGGCCATCCGGTGCTTTCGGATGTGAATTTTTTCCTGGACCGGGGAGAGGTCATGTGTGTCCTGGGTGTCAATGGTGCGGGAAAATCCACTTTGCTCAAGTGCCTGAATCGGATTCTCAAGCCCAAACGCGGGTCCGTGCTGGTGGAAGGAGAAGACCTGCTCCTCATGAGCCAAAACAGCGTAGCCCGACGCATAGGGTACGTGCCGCAGCGTCACCCGGAAACGCGTTTGACGGTCTTCGAGGCGGTGCTCCTGGGTCGCAAGCCTCACATCCGGTGGTCGCTCGCCTCAGACGATTACGAATTGGCGGAGAACATTATGGCGCAGATCGGCATCGCACATCTGGCCATGCGGCCGGTCGTCAACCTGAGCGGCGGGGAGCTTCAAAAGGTGATTATCGCCCGGGCCCTGGCCCAGTCGCCCAGTATTCTGCTTCTGGACGAACCGACGAGCAACCTGGACCTCAAAAATCAGCTTGAGGTGATGGGTCTGATTCGGCGTATCGTTGAAGACCAGGGCTTGTCGGCCGTGGTCGCTATCCATGACCTGAATATCGCGGTGCGGTTTGCCGACCGGTTTCTTTTCCTGAAAGACCACAAGATCCATGCGGCATGTACCAGGGAGAACCTCACTTCGGAGATGATCCGACAGGTTTATGGGATCGAGGTGGCTCTGGAGGAATTTGGAGGCCACACCGTCGTGGTGCCCATGTGAACACGGAGAAGCGAATGAAAAAAACATGCTTTAGGGCATTTTGCATGATCATGATCATCTGGACGCTACCCGCCGTCTGCACCGCCGCCCGGACGGTGACGGTGACCGATATGGCCGGACGGCGGGTCACAGCCCCTTTTGATCCGGAGCGGATTGTTTGTATCGGGCCCGGCGCCCTGCGACTGATTGTTTATCTTCAGGCCGAGTCAAAAGTCGCCGGCGTGGAGGACATGGAAAAGAGGAACGCGAACGGGCGGCCTTACTGGATTGCCCATCCGGAACTTGGTCAATTGCCCCGTTGCGGTCCGGGCGGCCCGGCCTGCATCAACAAGAAACCGGACCTCGAAGCAGTGCTTTCGGACAAGCCGGAGGTGGTATTCGTTACCTATATGGATGGCTCCCTGGCGGATGAGGTGCAAGGCATCCTGGGAATCCCGGTGGTCGTCCTGAGCTACGGCGCAATAGGCACCTTTGACGAAGCGGTTTATGATGCCATGCGCATTGCGGGGAAGATTCTTTGTCGGGAAAAGCGGGCTGATGAGGTCGTCTCATATATCGAATCCCTGAGAAAGGACCTGGGCGCGCGAACCCGGGAAATCCCTGAAAAGTCGAAGCCCGCGGTCTATGTCGGCGGCATTGGTTATCGCGGCGCCCATGGCATTGAAAGTACTGAACAGCGCTATATCCCGTTTGAATGGATAGGCGCGGACAATGTTGCCAAGCGTGTTCAAGCCGGTATCGGAACACACGTTGCCATGGATAAAGAATCCTTATTAAAGCTCAATCCGGACATTATGTTTATCGACGGAGGCGGATTGAAGCTGGTGATGGAGGATTATCGGAGGAAACCGGATTTCTACCATGCTCTGCGGGCGTTTTCTAATCGGAGGGTCTATACCCTGCTGCCGTTCAACTGGTACATGACCAACATCGGAACGGCCCTGGCCGACGCGTACGCCATAGGAAAGATCCTTTACAAAGCACACTTTGAAGACATCGATCCCGAACAAAAGGCCGATGATATCTATGGGTTCCTGGTGGGAAAGCCGGTCTACCAGGAGATGAAAGACGACTACGGCCCTATGGGGCAGGCGGCTCCGTTTTGGGATTGAGGAAGGAATAGGCAAATGCAGCAGAGCAAAGACAATCCGCCGGAAATGCGGCTCACTCCCGTGGGTGAAGTACGAAGCGAAATCAAGGACCCCATGCTGTCGGCCGGCGAATCCGGGATCGAGCTTCAGGGGCCCATGGAGAGGATTCGCGAATATCACGAACAGGTAATGAATAATGTTTGTGAGCTGGTCATTTTTGAAGAATGGGAGGAGCTTCTTGACGGTATTGAGGGATTTTCCCACATCCTGGTGTTGTACTGGCCGCACCTGATTGATCCCGAACGCCGGAACCTGCGGAAAGTGCATCCCATGGGACGCAAAGACCTTCCTCTGCAAGGCGTTTTTGCAACCTGCAGCCCGGCCCGGCCCAACCCCGTTCTGGTTTCAGCGGTCAAGCTTCTTGAACGCGACGACAATATCCTTCGGGTGAAAGGGCTGGAGGCGGTGGACGGCAGCCCCATTATCGACATCAAGCCCTATGTACAACCGTATTACGGGGCTGGAAAACCCACCGTTCCTGAGTGGATGGTGCAAATTCACAGGGAACTGGGAATCGATCTGTTTGAGCCCGATGTTTGAAGGCCATCACCGGCCGTTCATCATCCGGAACAGGCTCCCCAGGCTGGACCCTTCTCCCTTTTGGCTGCCTCCGGCGGAGGGCGCATTGGCCAGGATCCGGTCCGCCATGCGGGAGAAGGGCAGGGTCTGGAGGTACACGGTGCCGGTCCCTTCGAGAGTAACCAGGAACAGGCCCTCGCCGCCGAAAAACATGGACTTGAGATTTCCGGCCCGTGCCACGTTGCAGTCGATTCCCTGGGTAAAGGCCACCAGGCATCCGGTATCCACCAGAGGCCGGCCGTTTTGAAGTTCCTTTTTGACGATGGTCCCGCCGGCGTGGAGAAAGACCATGCCGATGCTGCTCCCGTAAGCTGCGCAGAGGAAGGCGTGCTTCTGGCACTTGATCTCTTCGCCCAGGTGGTAGTGGCGCGAAGCAAAGGAGGACAGGCATGAGCAGGATAGTGGGAATCGACTTTGGAACGACCAACTCAGAGGTGGCGATCCTGGAGGAGACAGGACTTTCGGTCAAGCGCAGCATGGGGTTGGAAGAGCGGTTCACGCTCGGTGACAAGGCCTACTCCCCGGAGGAGATCTATGCAGATTGAAAGTTTGCTCTTCAATCTGCAGAAAATGTCCCCGATCGGGAATATTTTCATTGACAACCTTCGCAGACACAGACGAGGGGCGGGATACGGTGGGCGGCATCGTCGAGGGGATCCGGAAGCAGGCCCGTGCGATGTGAGACGGCCGGCGAATCGCAGGCGACCAGGCCGGGACCAAGTTGGGACCATGCTCCCGGGCGAGTCCGGAAGAGGGAAATTATGGGTTAAGGCTGCAGGTCGCAGACCCTTCCGGAGTTGTGCGTACGACGTCCTCATAATTCGAAGAACTGCGTTTCCATTCAGATGCAGCCTAGCTCTTCGCCCGCCTTTTCAATGCCCCCCACCAGGTGACGGGCGCTGCCATGAGAAGCGACAGACCGGCAAGGCCGAAGAGCGGCCCATAGCCGAAGGCTTCCCCCACCACGCCGAGGATCATCGAGCCGGAAAACACCCCGAAGTCCAGCCCTCCGGTAAAGATGCCCGTGATCTTACCTCGGACCGAAGGCGGCTCTCCTCTCACGGCCAGGGCATTGAGAGAGGGGAAGAGGAAGCCGTG
>CAYVUX010000384.1:0-4230 GCA_964455075.1 uncultured Desulfobacteraceae bacterium
GCCTGGAGAGGCGGTACTGGACCTCGGCAGCGGTGCGGGATTCGACGCCTTTCTCGCTGCCGGTCAGGTGGACGAGTCAGGGCAGGTAATCGGCATGGACATGACCCTGGAAATGGTAGAGAAGGCCGGGCAAAACGCCGACCGACTCAACATCCGCAACGTGGACTTCCGCCTGGGAACCATCGAGGCCCTTCCCATTGAGGAGGGCTCCGTGGATGTGGTCATCTCCAACTGCGTCATCAACCTGTCCCCGGACAAAAGGTCGGTTTTCGGTGAAATCCATCGGGTGCTGAAACCGGGGGGCCGTATCGTCATCTCGGATATCCTTCGATCCGGAGAAATCTCGGAAGCACTCAAGAACAAACCGGCCGCCTATACCGGGTGAGTGGCTGGCGCCATTTCACCCGATGAGGTGAAAAACATCCTTTCCGATCTGGGGTTTCAAAACATCCGGATCGAACAAAAGGATCAGAGTGAGCAGATCATTCAAAGCTGGAATGTGGGTGAAAATGCGGAGAAGGTGGTGTTTTCAGCGTACATTCAGGCCGTAAAATAGCCGATGAGTTAACGACGCAGATTCTGCACTTTCAATTTATCTGACAACAATGAGGGAGGAATTAAAAATGGCGGAAAACTGTTGTGAAGGAAATGAAAATATAATGGTCCTGGCCTGTTCGGGGGGGCCCCAATGTGGGTCAGTTAGCGAATCAGGCCGCGGTGGAACTCACCCAGGAAGGGTTCGGAAAAATGTTCTGCCTGGCCGGCGTAGGCGGACATCTCGGAGGATTTGTCCAATCCGCCAAGGACGTCCCGGAGATGGTGGCCATCGACGGGTGCGATATCGGCTGTGCCAATGCCATTCTGGAACATGCCGATGTCCCGCTTCAAGGCCATCTAATCATCACCGACTTGGGAATTGAAAAGAACAAGGATTTCGATCTCAAGCGTCCTGATATAAAACGGGTCAAGGAACCGGTAAGAGAAGCGGCAGCTAACGGAAACGCAAGCACCGAGCAAAGCCGAAACCCGGTGCAAGGCTGTTCTTGCTGCGGGTAAGAGCGGTTCTCAAAATGAAAGGCAACTAAATGAAACAACACAAAGGGGTATGGATACTGGCGGTGGTATTGACGGCGGTTTTTCCCTCGTGACAGGCACGGGAGGATTGGCAGGGGCCGATGAACCGGTTACTGTGGAAGAGGCCTATCCGGGCCTTGCCACGGGGGTTTTGCGGTGGGCCAGGCCCACGGACATGGAAAAGGGAATCCTGCTCCAAGCCCACCAAGCTCAAATCCGTGAGGATTTTGCCGGGGAAATCCTCGGGCAGGCGGAGCCTGAGATACGAAAACAATTGGAGAAGAACCTCTTCCTTCTGCTGGAACAAAAGGCCATGGAGATGCTCATCAGGCAGGACGCACTGTCCATGGGTATTCCGGCTGATCAGCCCAAAGAGGAGATGTTGAAGGCGTACGTGGAGCGTCTCACAAAAGGGCTTACGGTAAACGAGGCGGAAATAAAGGCCTTTTATGAGAACAACAAGGAGATGGTTGGCGGCATGCCCTTTGATCAGGTCAGGGGAAGCATCGAGCCTTTTCTGATCGAGCAGAAAAAGATGGCGGTCCTCGATGACCGGATTGAGGGTCTGGGCAAGAGAACAGATATCCGCCTCAACCGGGATTGGGTGAAGAAACACGCGGAATTGGCCAGGGACAACCCGGTGGATAAGGCCCGGATGTCCGGTAAACCCACTCTGGTTGAATTCGGGGCCGCGGGGTGCGTGCCATGCGATATGATGCAGCCCATACTCGATCGACTCCGAAAGAAATTTCCCAAAAAGCTTAACGTGGTTTTTGTGCACGTGGGGGAGAACCAGCTCCTGGGGGCCCGCTTCGGTATCCGGTCCATCCTCGTGAGATTGTGGTGAATGCCCTTCGAGACGAGGATGAAGCGGAAAAAATTTTGCAGTGGCTTAAGCGGGAGATTAACCAGGTTTGGGATCGCCGGGGACAGATTCAGCCATCCTACCAGGGTGCGCCCAAACCAAAACTCTTGGAGATCCTCAAGCTGCTGCCAAAGACCAATTGCAGACAGTGTGGACAGCCCACGTGCATGGTCTTCGCCTCCCTAACGGCCCAGGGGGTCAAGGGGCCGGAGGACTGCCCTGAACTGGCGGGAAAAGCGGCTGATGATCTTCGAAGCTATATGGCGCATTTCTCTTTCGACATTTGATCGGTGCCATCGGAAGCAAGCATGAAACGGCATTGACCGAATTCCAATGGGGATTTGAAAAAATGGCACAAGGGGCCGTTCATGGAACAGGAAATCATCTGCTATTGTTTCGAGTACACCAGGGAAGATATCCGAAACGACGTCTTACAACAAGGACATTCCCTCATCATGGAACGTATTGCGGCTGAGAAAAGGGCCGGCGGATGCAACTGCGCTGCCACAAACCCAAAAGGAAGGTGATGCCTTTCAGATGTTCGCCGGGTCGTGAACAAGACGCAGGGCATCGAAGAGATCTTATAGGCCATCCGTTCGATAAGTTCGTTTGGAACGGCTATTGATTTCAAACGAAAACTGCTTGAAGTCAAAAAGTTTAGGGGAATTTATAGTGATATTCCGCATCGGAAGCATAGTCACCGTTGTCGCGTTGACGTTCCCACGGTGATTGTGGAGACCCGAATCACCAGCAGGGCTGGCCACCGCATTCCGGACGGGTGACCATCGAAAAACCGGGTGGTCCTGGATGTGACCATCAAAGATCCTATGAACCGAACACTCTACAAGACGAACAAGGTCTATATGCACCAGTCGACGGATTCTCTGAATAACGCCATGGTCTACGACCCGATCCACAAGGTCGGCATTGTTAGGGACACCAACATTCAGCCTTGTGCCGCCAAGACAGAGACCTTTGAGGCCCCCATACCCGATGGCATCGGTAAGATCCGGGTCAACGTGGACCTCAGTTATCAGCCCCGCCCGGGCGACGTATACCCCATCCATCATAAAATCGTGGAACTCGATCCGGGTAAATAAGGTCATGCCGTGAAGAGAAACGGGATCAAAGGAAATATATGGCGGGCTGCCTGGCAGTCTGCAGCAATGGTTGCACTGGCCTGCGTCATCGGACTTCTAATCAATGAAAGCCGGTCGGAAAGGCTAAAAGTCGTGGCAGACTGGTCCCCCGAGGCCCGTCTGACCTCCGATTCGGGCAATAGCATGATCGTATCTCTCGATGAAGCGGAACGTCTTTGCCTGGAGAAAGACGCGGTGTTTTTGGACGCGCGGTCACCAGAGGAATATGCCCGTGGACATATCAGCTGTGCCATAAACGTGCCCTGGCAGGGCTTTGAGTCATACCTGGACCGCGTCTGGGGCGTCATCCCGGAGGATGCGTGGATCGTGACCTACTGCGACGGTGAGACCTGTTCTTTGAGCGAGGATCTGGCCAAAGAGTTGATGGCCATGGGTTACCAACAGGTGAAGGTCCTTCTGAACGGCTGGACCCGGTGGACAGAGGCCGGGCTCCCCGTGGAAAAAGGAGATAAGGTCCGTCAGATAGCCGGGATAGATAAAGTTGGCCCATCCTCCTAAGCTCCGGGGGCGCCCCTTATGACATCTTTGATGGAGGTGAAATGGATGACCGAAGGCCAAACAGGCTTTTTCAAACGACAATGGAAACAGGATGGGGTCCTGGGCCTGGCTGCACGCCTGATCTTGGGGGTGATTTTCATCTATGCAAGTATTGACAAAATTGCACACCCGGCGGCCTTTGCAAAGGACATCTACAATTACCAGATCCTTCCGGAGGTCCTGATCAACCTCACCGCCATGGTGCTTCCCTGGCTGGAGCTGATCCTCGGCATTTTTTTGGTGGTCGGCCTGTTCCGGGCAGGGAGTGTATCCATGGTCACGCTGCTCCTGCTCGTGTTCTTCGGCGCCATGGTCTTTAACCTGGCCCGGGGCCTCGACATCCACTGCGGCTGTTTCCATACCAGCGCCCAGGGAACGGACGGTGTACCCATGGCATGGTATGTGTTCAGGGACGGTCTTTTCCTCATCCCGGCGTTCTATCTGTTTTACTGCACCTTCTGGGCTGGAAGGAACCCGGCGAAAGTTCCGGATCGATGAATAACCGGCCCCATTTCGTGAATCAGGAGGGGACTTCAACAAATGACCGACAAGATGAGGATACTGTTTTTGTGTACCGGTAATTCCTGCCGGAGT
>CAYVUX010000385.1:0-4228 GCA_964455075.1 uncultured Desulfobacteraceae bacterium
CCGCTATGCCGAGCGGGGGCTGCTTCTTCCCAGGTCTCTGAGTGAGCTCTACGAGCACTTGAGGGATTACTGGGTGCTGGAAGACGGATTGCACAGCGGAGATATTGTGGGAGTCTGCGGGCTGGGAATTTCCTGGGAAGACCTGGCCGAAATCAAGGCCCTGGCCGTATCCGAGAACCGGTGGGGAAAAGGGTTCGGTTCAAGGCTGGTACAGACTTGCCTTGACGAAGCCCGCTCTCTCAAACTACGCAGGATTTTCACCCTGACTTACATTCCGGAGTATTTCTTGAGGCTGGGATTCAGGGAAGTGGAGAAGTCGGCCCTGCCCCACAAGATCTGGGCAGACTGCCTGAAATGCCCCAAATTCCCGGACTGCGATGAAGTTGCCCTGACGCTCGACCTTTAGGTGGGTCAAGGGGGGGGAGATGTTGCGTTGCCCGAACGGACGGGAAGGCCCTGCAGCTTCATCCAAAAGGAAGGACAATAAAGACCAACCATTGAAAGGACGTCATCCCGGAGGAAAACATGTTTGGCATCGGTATGCCTGAACTGATCATTATCCTTGTCATAGCCCTGATTGTCATCGGCCCCAGCAAACTGCCGGATCTGGCCCGGGCCCTTGGAAAGGGCATGGCCGAATTCAAAAAGGCTACCCAGGACATCAAGGAAAGCTTGGATGCGGACGAGGATTTCAAACAGGCCAAGCAGGATCTGGTGGATTCTGTAAGCGGCCTCAATGAGTCCAGCGGTTATCCCCCGGCCGATGCTTCCCAGGAAAAGCAGCAAAAATACAAGGACTTCGACGAGATGCTCGAAGACTATGACAAAGAAGAAGACCCATCCGGTCCGGAGAGGGAAACCTCAAGCGAATCAGACAGCGTGAAGGAGAAGACGGAGGATGGATAGCGAAGAGAAACAGCCTTTCATGAGCCACCTGGAAGAATTGCGCAAGAGGCTCGTGGTCTGCGCCATCGCCGTGGGGGCCGGTTTTGTGGTCTGCTATTTCTTTTCCCAAGCGCTCTTTGGGTTGCTCGTCCACCCGCTTAGAGAAGTGATGCCCGAGGGTGAAAGGCTTATTTTTACCAATCTTCCCGAAATGTTTTTCACCTATCTGAAGATTGCGTTCATCGCCGGCGTCTTGCTGGCCGCCCCGATCATCTTCTACCAGATTTGGATGTTTGTGGCCCCCGGACTCTACCGGAACGAGAAGCGCTACCTGTTTCCATTTGTCATTTCTTCAACCATTCTTTTTGTCGGGGGTGCGATTTTCGGGTATTCCGTGGTATTCCCGTTCGGTTTCAAATTCTTTATCGGGTTCTCGAATGAGTACGTAAAGGCTCTTCCCAAAGTCAACGAATACTTCTCTTTCTCCATCAAGCTTCTCTTTGCGTTCGGCCTGGTTTTTGAGCTTCCGGTCGTCATCTTTTTCCTGACACGCATGGGGATTGTCACCCCGGAAGTGCTCAAACGCAAACGCAAGTATGCCATTCTACTTACCTTCGCACTCGCTGCGATCCTCACCCCGCCGGACGTGATTACCCAGTGCATGATGGCGGGGCCGTTGATCATCCTCTATGAAGTCGGAATCATGGTTGCCAGGATTGCAAAGCGCAAAAGAGAAAAGGAGGAAGACGAGGTCGCTGAATCGCCGGCCGCTTCCGAGTAAAATCCTCATCGGAAAACGGTCATTCTGTTTCCTCGAAAAGTCAAGATAAGGGGCTCCTTTTTCACCTCCCCGCGGGAGTCGAAAGCGATTTTTCCAGTGACCCCGTCTATGCCTCGACCTCGAAATAACGCGGCGCGCAAATCACTTCTGGTTCGAATTTCCTTGCCGGCCAGCATCTCCTTCAAGAGCATCATTGTATCATATCCCGTGGCCGCAAGAACGCTGGGGGCTCCATCGAATTCCCGCCTGTAAGAATTAACGAATCCCCGGACAACGGGATTTCCTTGGTCTTCGAAGAATCCGGAAGTAAACACGGCCCTTTGCATATACTCCCCCGCCATATCCATGAGATCTTGAGACTGCCACAAGCCCGTGCCCATCAAAACAACATCCGTGACATCATGATACACCAGTTGGGGTGCTATCATCGCTGCGTGTTGGGCGTTGTCAGGAAGGAATACCGCCCCGAAGTCGACGATGGGCTGAGGCTCTTCCGGAAAAATCACGCTCTCTTCCTCCTCCACGCTCCTTTCTTGCTTAAGCCGCCGGGTCACGGATTCGGGTCTCGGATAGAAAAGACCGGTCATTTTCTTAATCTGCTCGGCAAAATCGGTCTGCTCCGGCGGATATGACTCCACCGCGGTCACCGTCCCCCCTTCATCCTCCAGGCCGTCCCATAATCGGGTCATCAGCAATACGCCATAGGAATTCTCCGGATAGAGGATAGCAAAGCGACGGATGCCAAGGGAGTCCATCGCAGTATCAAGGAGCTCTTTCACCTCCCGAGTCGGAGTGTGGAAATTGCGGAAAACCATGTCCCCGGCATCCACGATGCCTTCCTTCTGGGACAGCGTAATCAGGGGAACCCCCATTCTTTGTGCTTCATTGGCTGCAACGGCCGCTGACCTGCTGGAAAGCGGACCTATGACGGCAATGACTCTCTGCCGGTAAACCAGCTCATGAAGAGCTGCCGCTGTTTTTTCCGGCGTTCCGCCCGTATCCCGGATAACCAACTCAAGGTCGGTCTCCCGGGATCCCTCTTCAGTAACACCCAGGGCAAGCAGGATCCCATTGAGCACCTCCTGTCCGTAGATGCCGAAAGGCCCGCTCAGGGGCAGCAGGCACCCTACTCTTTTTCTCATGACCGATCGTTCCGCATGAACCCGTTCAAGGATATCCCTTGCCAGATGGAGCCACGCGTCATCAGAGGTGGATCTCAAAAGGTCGAAGGCCGCATTCCGGGCCCCGCCGAGGTTCCCTGTTTCCAGCCTCAGCCGAGCCAATCTGAAATGCGCCCAGGGGGCGTAATCGGTCCCTTCCGCCAATCCTGCGAGAGCCTTCAAACCGCTGGGCTCGGTTTTCCGGATGATCCGGCCAAGCCTCTCTGCGAGTTCACCCTGCCTCTCGGACGCGTCCGGGAGAGCCTTCAATGCCTGAATCCATCTCTTGAAGGCCCTGAACTCCTCGCCGGCTCGTTCATTAATATCCCCCAAAAGGATCGAGAGTTCTTCGCGCAGCGGGTGCGAGGCATAGTGCTCGAGCCATTTCAATGATTCAGCTTCCGCACCACGCAATTCCCCCTTTCCGTATAAGTATCGGACAATCTCATAATGCGTGTAGGGGATGCCCTCATGATCCGGGAACTCCTTCCGAAGAGCCGCGAACAGGTCAAGCGCCGCCCTTTCCTGGTCCAATTCGAGGTGGATTTCCACCATCCTTTGCATGGCCTGCGGAGCCTTCGCCCCCTTGGGAGACGACTCCAGGTAGGCCTCATACCTGGAGAGGGCGAGGTGCAGCTGACCGTTTCGGCGATATTCCTCCGCTTCGACGAAGGCCTCGGGTTGAACCTGTGGCTCTTTTTCCCTCTCCAAGACGCCCTTCCCTTGACAACCGGCCATAAAAAAGACCATCCCCGCCAGCAAGGCGGGGATGGTCTTTTTGCTCAGAAACTGCATAATCGTCACTTCTGAACTTCCTCGTAGTCGGCATCCACCACGTCTTCATCCTGCTGGGACGCGCCTTCCGCACCCGCTCCGGCTTCACCGCCGGAACCGCCCGCCTGCTGGGCTTGCTGCTGGGCGGCCTGAGCATACATGGCTTCGGCCAGCTTGTGGGAAGCCTGGTTCAGTTCCTCGGAAAGCCGCTTGATCTCATCAGCACTATCGCCTTCCATGGCCTTTTTCAAATTTTCAATGGCCTGGTTGATATTGTTCTTCGTGGGTTCATCCAGCTTATCCTCGTTCTCTTTCACAGACTTCTCCGTCGTATAAATCAAGCTGTCAGCCATGTTCCGCGCATCCACAAGTTCTCTCTTCTTCTTGTCCTCTTCCGAATGCATCTCGGCGTCCTTGACCAGCTTTTCTATCTCGTCCTCGGTCAGTCCGCTGGAGGCGGTAATCTTGATGGATTGCTCTTTCCCGGTACCCATATCCTTCGCCGACACATTGACAATCCCGTTGGCATCGATGTCGAATGTCACCTCGATCTGCGGAACCCCTCGGGGAGCCGGCGGAATCCCGACCAGTTGAAAACGGCCCAGAGTCTTATTGTTTGCAGCCATCT
>CAYVUX010000386.1:0-4216 GCA_964455075.1 uncultured Desulfobacteraceae bacterium
GCTGAGGGTGCTTTGCTGGGAATCATTGCAATCAATCCATGAAAACCCGGAGGCGTCGTGATCCACCTCGTGTAGGGCCGGCTCTTCCCGGTAGCACCTGTTCAGGTCCTCGACCCAGCGCTGCAGTCCCTGATGGGGCGGAAAATCGAGCAGATTCCAGGACAAGCTCGCTTCATGATACCATTCGTCCCATTGGCCGAACTCCGCTCCCATAAAGAGCAGCTTTTTGCCGGGCTGGCCGTACATATAGCCGAGAAGAAGCCTCAAATTCGCAAATTTTTGCCAATCGTCTCCGGGCATTTTTCTCAAAAGGGACCCTTTGCCGTGAACCACCTCGTCGTGAGAAAGGGGCAAAATGAAATTTTCGTTGAACGCGTAGATCATTCGAAACGTCAACTTGCTGTGGTGGTACGTCCGGTAAATGGGATCTTTGGACATATATTCCAACGTGTCGTGCATCCAGCCCATGTCCCACTTCATCCCGAATCCGAGTCCGCCCACATACGTCGGCCGGGAAACCATGGGCCATGCCGTGGATTCCTCGGCCATGGTTTGCACATCGGGATAATGTTTGTACACTTCCTCATTGAACCGGCGCAGGAATGAGATGGCTTCCAGGTTTTCGTTCCCTCCGTATTGGTTGGAAATCCATTCCCCCTCTTTCCGGGAATAGTCCAGGTACAGCATGGAGGCTACCGCGTCCACACGAAGGCCGTCCACGTGGTACCTGTCCAGCCAAAACAGGGCGCTGCTCAGAAGGAAGCTTCTCACCTCGTCCCTTCCATAGTTGAATATATAGCTGTCCCAGTCAGGATGGATCCCCTTTCGTGGATCGGAGTGTTCAAAGAGATGGGTGCCGTCAAAAAATCCGAGCCCGTGCTCATCATTCGGGAAATGGGATGGAACCCAGTCCATAATCACCCCGATCCCTTGCTGATGAAGCCGGTCGATGAGGCTCATGAGATCCTCCGGCCGGCCGTATCGGCTCGTTGGAGCGAAATAACCGAGTGATTGGTATCCCCAGGAACCATAGAACGGATGTTCCATAACCGGGAGAAACTCCACGTGAGTGAACCCCGTCCGGTTCAGGTATTCGGGCAGCCTGTCCGCGAGTTCCAAGTATGTGAGCGGGCGATTGTCCTCATCCGGAACGCGCATCCACGAGCCGAGGTGCATCTCATAGACGGACAGGGCTCGGTCGAGCCGGTTTGCGTCTTTTCGCCGTTCCATCCACGCCTGATCCTCCCATGCATAATCCGTTTCCCAGACCACCGAGGCTGTAAGCGGCGGGATTTCGTTGTAAAGGGCGAAAGGGTCGGTCTTGTCCACCCGGTATCCCCGCTCACGGGAAACGATATGGTATTTGTAGACGGCTCCTTTTTCCACACCCGGGATAAACCCCTCCCAGATGCCGGAACTCCCTTTGGGAACCAGCCGGTGGGCCCCTTTTTTCCAGCCGTTGAAATCCCCGATCACAGAGACCTCTTCCGCATTGGGAGCCCACACGGAAAAGCAGGTTCCTTTGCGATCGTTTCGGACCGCCGGGTGAGATCCCATCTTTTCGTACAGGCGCAGATGGCTCCCTTCGTTGAAAAGATAAAGGTCATCGCTGCTCAACATGCTGACGTCCGAGAGCACCGCTTTGGAGGGCGGTTTCCGCACGTCCTTTTTCGCATCTTTCTTGTCTGTCATGGATCTCCTCAAATTTTCAAAATGTTCGCTTCCCGGCCGAAACGGCCCGCCGCCGGAGACGCATTCTCGTCGCGCTCTCGAGATCACTCCCCGGGCGGTTTCCTTCCGCTCAGCAAATGCAGGATTCCCTTGAGTGGGATTCTCGCCCATTCGGGTCGGTTGTTCAGTTCATATCCCAGCTCGTACACAGACTTCTCGAGCAGGTACGCTTCCAGAAGGAGGCTCAATTCCTCCCCGGATTTTGGCAGAAATCCACCCGGGGAAGCATGCTCGAGATAGGCTCCCAAAAATGCCGAACACACCCAGAAATACCAGAACATGGCCCACGAATCCAGGTAAGCGGCGTCTTCGGGTCGTGAAAGACCGGCGGCCTCCTGGGCAAACAGGGCGGAGTGCGCTGCATAATGAAACGACCGGAGCATGCCCGCCACATCCTTGAGGGGAGACCTCTTGATCCTTCTCTCGCTGATGGGCCTTGCGGGCTCCCCCTCAAAGTCAATGATCACGAAATCCTTTCCGGTGTGGAGCACTTGTCCCAAATGATAATCTCCGTGACAGCGAATCCTCTTTCCCGAAAGCTTCCGTTCCGGGACGGCCTGGAATCGTGAAAGGATCTCCTTCTCCATGCCCGGCAAGGGCGGGAGCTCCTGCAGCGTTCCGGCGGGGAGTGTTTCCGCCTGCTTCGAAAAGGTCTTGAAAACCTTGCGTGTCAAGGTTCGCATGGACTGGTACAGGGCTCGCTGGTACAACTTGGTAAACGGAACAGGGGCGAATTCCACATCCGCCGTAACGCCGGAAAGGGCCACATGGAGTTCCGCGGTCCGTTGACCCAGCAGGCGCGCCGATTCAAGATACGGACCGATCAAGTCAAAAGCCTCTTGCGGCGGAGACGACCGGACGCTCTCCATCGCGAAAACAGGGCTCACGGCTGCGTCGCCGGCATCGGGACGAAGGGCCAGAATGTTCTCAAAGTAGCGCCCCAGAACATCCACCGTGTACGTCCAGGCGTCGCCCTCGTTGGGCACGAAGTGTTCCAAAACAGCTATGGTCATTCGTTCCCCCCGCCCCTTGGAATACTCCATGGCCCCCGCGATATGGGGAACGTGATCGAAGCCTTTCCCGGTCAGAAACCTCCCGATCTCAAGATGGGGATTGATCCCCGGATCCAATCTCCGGATCAGTTTCAAAATCAAGCGGTCTCCAAACCGTATGGACGTATTGCTCTGCTCGGCCCGCACCTTTGACACTTCAAGCGGGCCGATGTCCCTGCCGTATGCGCCCCGAAAAGCCCGGGTGGAAGAGCAGAAAAGCTCGCCCTGAAGACCTTTCCGGTGCCTGGTGAGAAGGATCCCTCTCACCAGGTCTTCGCACATCCCGGGATTCTCCAGGGCATCGTGGATCAGACCTTTCTCCTCTCCGCGGGATTTTAGAACAGCCACCACGGATGCCGGCTGTTCCTGCGCGATTCTCTCGGCCTCCTCTCCGCGGGCCAAGACCAGGGGAAGCGAGTAGGTCTCGGCGTCCCCTGCCATGTACTCGACGCGGATCAGGGTCAGGAAGGCTTGAGACCGATCCCCGGGCAAAGCAATGACCTCATCGAGGCTAACCAGTTTGATCCTCCTTGCTTTGCCTCCAAACCACCTGCAGCGGCGCAGATACGCGGGGAGGAGCCTTTCCAGGGCCTGCGCGGCCGGACCTTTCAGAGATTCCTTCAGATCCCGCCCGCCTTCCAGCAAGGGCCAGTCCCTGTTCGAAGGGCTGACCTCCGCCGTCTCTTTTGTCAAGTACGCCGGGAGAAGCGCAAACCAATAAAAGCTGTGGGGCCCAAGGGTAAGAAAATAGGGAGTATCTTCCACCCGGGGAAAAGGGGTTCGGCCGAACGCCTCCACCGGAACAAACCCCTCGAATCCGCTGAGATCCAGTTCCACGAACTGCACGAAACGGGAAAGGTTGGCCACAACGAGAACGCGCTCTTCTCCATGCCGCCTCACAAAGGCCAAAATTTTCGGGTTGGCGGGACGAAGAAATTCGATGTTGCCCCGGCCCAAAGCGGCAAAGCGTTTCCTCAGGGTAATAAGCCGCTTCATCCACCAGAGCAGCGAATGCCGGTTTTTCTGCTGCGCCTCCACATTCACCACGTCGTAATGATACTCCGGATCAATGATGACAGGGAGGTAGAGCTGCTGGGGATTGGCCGTGGAAAATCCCGCGTTCCGATCGGTGCTCCATTGCATGGGCGTGCGAACACCGTTTCTGTCCCCCAGGTACACGTTGTCTCCCATCCCGATCTCGTCCCCGTAGTAAATGGTCGGTGTGCCGGGCATGGAGAAGAGAAGGCCGTTCATGAGCTCTATCCTCTTTCGGTGGTTTCCCAGGAGGGGAGCAAGGCGGCGGCGAATCCCCAGGTTAACCCTCATCCTCGGGTCCTGTGCGTACACCCGGTACATATAATCCCTCTCCTCATCGGTCACCATCTCCAGGGTCAGCTCGTCGTGATTTCGCAAGAAAAGAGCCCACTGGCATG
>CAYVUX010000387.1:0-4212 GCA_964455075.1 uncultured Desulfobacteraceae bacterium
ACCCAAATCTGAGCGTCAATTCTGTGAATTTATTTTTGAGTGAGCCCTAAGCATGGTGCGATATTCAGTGAAATCGCTTCAGTTCTCTCCTCAGGATCAGGTATGCGAAAACGAAAAGCACAATGCCGATTACAAAGACCGGGTCGTTGGGTTTCCACAATCCGTAGATTACCGCGGCGGTGCCCGGTGCGCCCGGAATGAGGAACAGGCCTCTGGCTCTGATTTTTTTCAAAGTCTGCATGATTCGCCGCCGGAAACATCTCACAGAGCGGTCGGCCCAAAGATCCAACTGGTTCGGATTTCAGGGGACGAAAACGTGGTCCTTATAGTATTCGAGCTCCCTGATGGACTCCAAAATATCGTCCAGCGCGAGATGGGCCTTCGTTTTCGAGAATTGGGGAAGTTCCGGGTACCATCGCCTGACCAATTCCTTGACCGAGCTCACGTCGATATTGCGGTAATGCAAAAATGCCTCCAGCCGGGGCATATGCCGGATCAGAAATCTTCGGTCCTGCCATACGGAGTTGCCGCAGAGCGGCGACTTTCCGGCGATGCAATGCCTGGCGAGAAAATCCAGGGTAGCCTGTTCAGCGGCTTGAAGCCCCCACTCGGAAGATCGAACCCGGTCCAGAAGTCCAGAAGCCCCGTGGTGTTCTCGGCTCCAGGGCTCCATGGAGAGAAGTGCGTCGTCGTCGTAGTGGACGACGATATTGGGTCCTTGATCTACGACTTGGAGGCCGCCGCCTGTAACTATAGAGGCCACTTCAAGGATGACATGCCGTCCGGGATCGAGTCCGGACATTTCAAGGTCGATCCAGATAAGGTTTTCTTCGCTGATTCTTTGGTCCATGGCCCCGCTTTGCTCTGTAATTTTTGAAAAACGCCCTCATTTCTTCGCCACCTGAAGGTGGCTCAGTCCCCACCCTTCGGGCGGGTCCCCGGGCTCCCAATCGCCAGCCTTGACCTTGAGAAAATACCGGACGGTTTTCAAAGGTTCTGCTCTCGTTCGACAAGAACTTCGTATTCTGCCATCCAGGCAAGTATTTTTACTCGAATCCGGGCGTGTTTTCCAGGAAAATCTCTTGGAACGCCGCATCTGTACACGCATCGCTTTGTGTGGTTCGCTCGGCGATTCTCCCGGCCGCACCGAGCCTTTGAAACTCCGCATCCCTGGATCGATCCGATTTCCCCTTTTACGGGTGGCCGAGTCCCTGTTATATTTTTTAAGAGTGCCCACCCGAAGACGGCTATCGGGCGCTTGCGGGTTTTTGAGTCTGGTTTTTTTACAGGCGTTGATATGCCTTGCGTTACGTACGAAGACGGAGGGAGTCATGGAGAGGGACGACGACAAAAGGGTGAACAATCTCAAGAAGATCGTGCTTTCCCTGGAGGCGGGAACGCGTCCCGGGGCCTCCGACCTGACGTCGGAACCGGTGTCGTGGGGGTTTGTTTTCGGAATCGGGTCGGAAGGGCTTGCCGGATTTGAATATGCGCTTGCTGACAAGCAAGAAGGAGAGTCTGTGGAGATAACGCTCGACCGCGAAACCTTGCGTGGAATGCTCGGGCACCTTCGTATCCCCCTGCCCCTTGAGGGAATAGATGAGGGACCTGTTTATCTCAAGGTGGGAATAGAACGTGTGGAAGCGGCGGATCAAAGGGAAGTGATTCGGGCAATGGCGGATGCATCGGGGTGCGGGGATCATTGCTGTGGTCACTGACATCGGACCTGGGAGGCTGTCGGATTACCGGCCTGAAAACCGCCGGCGGCCCCGGAATATCGCCACGGAGACCCCGCGGTGTGTTGGCGGAAGACCGGTCGGTTGCGGCTTCTCCTTGTCCCGTCCGAATGGATGAAGTCCAATCCGGCCGAGAGAGGCCGGTATTTTTTCACCGGGTCGAAATGTCGGGAAGGAAATGAAAAGCGTTCTATTCAAGTTTCTCTTGCTTGCCGTGATGCTCGTCGGGCTGCCTCTGGTGGGGGCGGCTGCAGCCGGGATTCCCCTTGCCCGCTACGCGGAGTTCCCCCCTGTGTCCCGTTACGTCAGCCACGAACCGTTCTCCTGGGTTTTCTTCTTCCTGTGTGTCCTTTTTGTGGGGGCTTTGGTTGCCCCTTTTGCAATCAAAGCCCTGGCGACCGCCGTCCGTGAGGGCTCAAGACCGAGCCGGGAGGCCGCCTTCCCGTGGTGGGGATGGATCGGTCTGGCTGGAGGAGCGGCTTCGTGGATTTTGGCGTGGAGCCGATTTGAATGGTTCTCTGCATTTCAAGCCCATACGTTCACGCCCCTGTGGCTTTCCTATGTGGTGGTGATGAACGCCTTGACCTGGAGGCGCGCCGGTCGATGCATGATGACTCACCGGCCGGTGTATTTCTTTATGCTCTTCCCCGTGAGCGCCCTTTTCTGGTGGTTTTCGAATACCTCAACCGGTTCGTGCAGAACTGGTTTTACGTGGGCGTCCATTTTGGACCCGGAGAATACCTCTTGTTTGCGAGTTTATCGTATTCTACGGTCCTTCCTGCGGTTCTGGGAACCCGGGAGTGGATCCAGAGTTTCCCGGGCATGGAACGTGCGTTCGGCTGCTTCCGTCCTATTCCCATTCCATGGCCCAGGACGGCGGCCGCGGCTGTTTTGTTGATTTCCGCCGGGGGGCTTGCGGGCATCGGGATATGGCCGAATTATCTGTTCCCGCTCCTGTGGATTTCCCCGCTGCTTATCATTGTCTCTTCGCAGGCGCTGCTTGGCGAGTCACACATCTTTTCGAGGATCAAGACTGGCGATTGGACCGTGGTGGTCTCCTCCGCAGGGGCGGCGCTTTTCTGCGGGTTCTTTTGGGAGATGTGGAACTTCCTGGGCCTCGCGAAGTGGGAGTACAGCATCCCGTTTGTGCATGCGTTTGAGCTGTTCGAGATGCCCCTGCCGGGATACGCCGGGTACCTTCCGTTTGGCCTTGAATGTTCGGCGGTGGGAGGCCTGTTGGAGTCCGCTATTCCTCGTTTGCGGCCGGGGGCCTAAGCCCTCCGTTAATCCGAAAGGACTCTCTCCCCAGCAGGTCATGAAGGTGGACGAGTCCTCGCAGCCGGTTTCGTCCGTCCACGACGACCAGGTGGGTGATCCCGTTAATCTCCATGAGACCAAGCGCCTCGGCTGCCGTTTGTTTTTCCCCGATGAATTTCGGAGAAGGAGTCATGAGCTCTTCCACTTTCATATCGTGGACGAGTTCCTGCCTCAAGAGCGCCCTTCTAAGGTCTCCGTCGGTAATGATCCCTGAGACCTCCATGTTTTCCTTGACGACCACGGCCGCCCCGACTCGCTTGGCATCGATCTCGGATACCGCGTCCCTTATGGTCGTACCCAGGAAAACCACGGGGAGACGGGTTTCGGTGAGCATGATTTGGCTCACTTTGATAGAAAGGCGTTCCCCGAGGCTGCCGCCCGGATGGAACCTCTTGAAGTCATGCTGATTGAACTGCCGCCGGTGGATCAAGGCGACCGCGAGGGCATCGCCCATGGCCAGTGCCGCCGTGGTGCTGCAGGTGGGGGTCACGCCCATGGGGCAGGCCTCCCGCTCCACGCCCACATCAATCAAAGCGTCACACATTTGCGCCATGGGAGAGGAGAGGTCTCCTGTGAAGGCGATGAGCTTTGCCCCCATGGATTTGAGCATGGGCAGGATGGTGTTCAGTTCGGCTGTTCTCCCGCTGTTGGATATGGCCAACACAATATCCTCGCCGGTCACCATGCCCAGGTCCCCGTGCGTGGCTTCCGCCGGATGAAGGAAGAGAGAAGGAGTGCCGGTGCTGTTGAGAGTCGCCACAATTTTCCGCGCGATGAGTCCGGATTTCCCCATTCCGGTCAGGATGACCCGGCCCTTTGACGCCAGAATCAAATCGACGGCGCGTTCAAATTCGGATCCGACCCGGTCAATGAGATTCTCAATGCTCCGGGCCTCCACCCTCAGTGCTTCCTTTGCGTATTCAATGACCACTTGGATTATCTCCTCGAGAATCGACAACCAATCCCGCTGACTGGCGCAGAAACTGTGGACACCTGGGGGCCCGCCCGAAGGGTGGGGCCTGAGCCACCTTCAGGTGGCGAAGAAGAAGGCCGTTTCTGGATGGAAACTAGCACGTGCCCATCCACAAATCATTTTTGCGCACTTTGGAGTTTCCGATTCATAAATGAGAGGTTTTTCGCAAGATCAAGGAAAACAAGG
>CAYVUX010000388.1:0-667 GCA_964455075.1 uncultured Desulfobacteraceae bacterium
TTTGGAAGGATTCCATGGGCGGAAACCCACCTCTTCTGGGTCGACGAACGCTGTGTCCCGAAAAAGGACCCGGCGAGCAATTATGGAGCGGCCTTCGATGACTTTCTGTGGAAGGTGCCTGTGCCTTCCTCTCAAATCCATCCCATGAAAGGCCATTTGCCGCCGGAGCGAGGCGCAGCAGACTACGAGCAGGAGTTGAGGCGATTCTTCGAGGGCAGGGCAATCGCCGTCCCTCGATTTGATTTTGTGGTTCTTGGTTTGGGGGATGAGGGACATACCGCCTCACTCTTTCCGGGGCACGCCTCTTTGGACGAAAAGACACGGTGGGTGACCGCGGCGGAAGGGGGCGAGCCTCGTGTCAAACGGCTCACGCTGACGCTCCCGGTGATCAACCGGGCGGGACAAATTGTCTTTATGATCAGCGGCGAGGAAAAAGCGGAGGCGGTCCGTCGGCTTCTGGTGCAAAGGGATCAGGGAATGCCTGCTTCGAGGATTCGGCCGGTCGAGGGTCGATTGACTTTCCTCATGGACGGGGCGGCCGCGTTTTTCCTTGAACAAGGCGAAAAGAGCAGGCAAAGATGAAGCCCGTCAGGGAGCATGGGAGGGGCTCGGCATGAAGGAGGCAGGCGAATCGCAAAATACGGTGGTGGCCGGAGACATCGGCGGG
>CAYVUX010000388.1:677-4189 GCA_964455075.1 uncultured Desulfobacteraceae bacterium
AAGACCAAC
Source organism: uncultured Desulfobacteraceae bacterium (assembly GCA_964455075.1). Lineage (GTDB taxonomy): Bacteria > Desulfobacterota > DSM-4660 > Desulfatiglandales > Desulfatiglandaceae > CAYVUX01. Next base: position 687 of record CAYVUX010000388.1, read on the forward strand.
CTGGGGCTTTTCGTAAAGGGAAAGAGAAGGCCTGCGCTTCGCGTCGTGGAGAGCTATCACAGCCGTGAAGCCGCCGATTTCAACGAACTGTTGGAGCGGTTTCTCGAGACTCACAGGGTTTCCGCTTCAGCAGCCTGTTTTGGAATTGCCGGCCCGGTTTTGGGCGGACGCTGCAAAACTACGAATCTTCCGTGGGAGGTGTCCGAAGAGGAGCTCCAAAGGAAGTTCGGGTGGAAGCGCGTTGTGCTCATAAACGATCTTGCCGCCACGGCTCTTGCCGTTCCTTCCCTGACGAGCCGGGAAGTGTACTCCTTGAACCGGGCAAGGGCGAGAAGGGATGGAGTCGTCGCCCTTCTGGCATCGGGGACGGGATTGGGCGCGGCCATTCTGGTCAATCCGAAAGGCGAGGCATCGGCCCTTCCGTCTGAAGGCGGTCACGTGGATTTTGCACCGGCCGATGAAGAACAGGTTTCATTGTGGCGATACTTCAGGAAACAATACGGTCATGTGAGCATCGAGCGGGTCGTTTCGGGACCGGGGCTGGTGGGCATCTATTCGTGGCTGAAGTCCTCCCGACGTCACAAAGAGCCCCGGTGGCTGCGGGAGCGGATGCAGAAGATGGATCCCGCCCGCGCGATTACTGAGACGGCGAAGAAGGAGAATCACCCTCTCTGCGTGAAGACAGTCGACCTGTTCCTCTCCATCTACGGGTCGGTGGCGGGAGACTTTGCGCTGACCGCATTTGCCACGGGAGGGGTTTACCTTGCGGGGGGCATCCCGCCAAAATTGCGGGAGGAATTGAGAGGAGGCCTTTTCCTGGAGGCGTTCAGGAACAAGGGACGGTTCAAGGGATTTCTGGAAAAGATCCCGGTTCGCGTTGTCCTCAATGAGCGGGCTGCGCTCCTGGGAGCCGCGTGCCGGGCGGTCCGGCTCGCAGCTGAGGCGGCCGAGGTGGATCCCGCAAGCCGGGCGGCACCCATCCGGAAGTGATTTTTATGTGGAGCGTGTTTATGTCTGTAGACCGCTCCGGACGGAAGCCGAAAAGCTGCACGAGACCATAGAAAGGACGAAGGCAGGATCCAAAACGGTGCCGTTTCGGTCTGGAGCCAGGGGGGTTGCACAAAGCTACTGCAGGTGTTAAGAATATATAAGATGGATATACGGCCTTTGTTGCGACGCAGAGCCGAAAAGCCATTTTACGTACCGGCCCTCACGGGCTTTATTTTTTGATGTGGAAAGGAGAGACTCAAATGCATGCAGGGAACGGACGACGCTTTTTTGTCCTTTTAGGGAGTATGCTCCTGCTGATTTTGACACATCCGGCCGTTGCAGCCGAGGACAAGGACGAGGAAAGGAAGAAGGAAGTGGCCGCTTTGGTAAACGGCTCCCCCATCCTGGAGAAGGACCTCGAAAGAGGATTCCTTATGGCCAAACGAGAGTACGCCTCCATGGGGAAGCAAATGACCGACGAGAAGATCAGGGCCGCAGCTCTCGAAAATCTGATCAACCAGGAGCTCTTGTATCAGGCCAGCCGGAAAAGCGGAGTCGAGGTCAGCGAGGAGGACTTGAACAGCCAGTTTGAAGGACTGAAGCAGCGGTTTGCCAGCGAAGAGGAATTTCAGAACAAACTGGAGGAGAAGGGCGTTTCAGCCAAAGAGATCAAGTCGACAATGGGAAAGAACCTGACCATTCAGAGATTTGTCGAGGAAGAGTTCGTGAACAAAATCGAGGTCCCTGAAGAAGAGCTGAAAGCCTATTACGAAGAACATCCAGATTTCTTCAAGACGCCCGAGCAGGTTAAAGCGAGCCACATCCTCATCAAATGCGATCCCAACGCCGGCGATGCAGAGCGCACCGAGGCCAGGAAGAAAATCGAACGCGTCAAGGAAAAGCTCGAAGAGGGAGGAATCTTTGCGGATCTCGCGCAGGGCTACTCCGAGGGACCCAGCAAGGACAACGGAGGCGCCCTCGGTTACATCCAAAGAGGCCAGACCGTCAAGCCTTTTGAGGAAGCCGCGTTCGCCTTGAAACCCGGGGAGATCAGCGATATCGTGGAGACCAAATTCGGTTTCCATCTGATTCAGGTGACGGACAAGAAGCCTGCCGGGATGAAGAGCTTTGAAGAGAGCAAAGAAAGGATCCAACAATACTTGCAGCGGAGCAAGGTTAGTGAAAGTGTAGCGGCCTACTTGGAGTCCTTAAAGGAAGAAGCCGATATTGTGAAGTATCAGCCCGAACCTGAAAAAGAGTGATCCCGTTTCCTTTTGGCGACCGGCGCGTTAGGGATTCTGTACGGACTGCGGGGCCCCAAAGACCTTAAGGATTCTCCCGGATTCATTGGGGCGCCCGGGATCCGCTTTTCTTGTCTCGGTTTTCAGGGTGGTTGGAGGGAGTCAATTATTCCATGGATTGCCCGGGATTCTCAGGGTGTTCCATCCACTCAGGAGGCCGATGGCCGAGGCGTTCTTCCTCGTCCATTGCCGGTAGTTCCTTCGAAGAGCCGGATCAAGGATGGTCCAGCTCTCGCCGAGCTGCTTCAATTCCTCCAAGACGCGCCAATAAATGTGCAAGAGCCGTTTCCTCCGTTGTTCTTATGCATACTCAAGTTCCGTCGCGCTGCCTCTGATCCGTCACGCACTGCCGATTTCTTCTTGAATGTCCTTAATGTACTGGGTAATGAGCACTCCCATGTAAATGCACACGTTCCCTTCCATACAGGCGTCCGCATCCTTCTCGTCCAGGATGGCGTGACGTTGGTGCCCGCCCTTTTCAAAAGTAACAATCCATGCATCCCTCTGGTTGTCGAAAATGAGACTCACGGACAGCCCGTATTTTCCGATTTCGGGATACATCTCTTTAAGCTTGCCCTTCAGCTCTTCCGGCGTGTAACTCATGCGCAATCTCCCTTCCTGGTATTCGAATTTTCAGCAGGCGTTCCCTTTCATACCAAGCTGTATCACCAGTTACTGAAATATTAACATAACAAACCGAAGGACGCAGCAAAAATTCTGTTTTTTTCTCCGGCTTCGACATGTTTGCCTTGACCGAACTCCTTGAGGCCCATAGACTTATTTCCGGCGCATGGATGATGGCGTAACTGAACCCGTGGCGATAAGCGCGATCCCCAAAGGAAGTTGAAACCATGAATTGGGATGCACATGGAAAGGAGGACCTTAAGAAACCATGAAACCGTACGAGCTCCAAGAAACCCTCAGGAAAGCGCAGGAGCCCAAAGGATACTTCTTCAATCGGGATAAGGAGCGCACTCAGGAACTGCTGGAAGGGCTTCTGGTGAACAGGGAGAGGTACGGGTACATGTCCTGCCCGTGCAGGTTGGCAGCCGGAGACAGAGAAAAGGACAAGGATATCGTCTGCCCCTGTGATTACCGGGAGGCGGACGTCAAGGAATACGGCAGCTGCTATTGCAACCTCTATGTTTCCAAAGAGTGGAATGAAGGGAAGGTTCCTCATGCGAACGTGCCGGAGAGAAGGCCGCCGGAAAA